>CAIMUM010000060.1 GCA_903844685.1 uncultured Dehalococcoidia bacterium | reverse complement strand
ATGGTAAGTCCAAAAATACTTAGACGACGGATACGCAGTGTCCAGAGCACGGCCAAGATAACCCGTGCCATGGAGATGATCGCCACTGCCAAAATGAAAAAAGCGCAGGACATGGCCATAGCAGGCCGGCCCTATAGCGATAAGCTTATGCAGGTTATCGCAGACCTGGCCGCCCAGTCCGCTGCGGGCGGCGCGACTCATCCGTTGCTGGTGGCACGCCCGATTAAGAAGATCGGGATTGTCCTCATTACTTCAGACAGGGGCCTCTGCGGCGGGTTAAACACCAACCTCAACAGGCTTACCGGTAATTTCATACTGGAGCAAAAATTGCCGGTTACCATTATTACAGTCGGCAGCAAAGGCCGCGATTTTATGCGCAGGTCCCTTCGTGATATACGGGCAGAGTTCACCAAATTGGGTGACAGGCCCAAGATGGCTGACACAATGGCCATATCCCAGATAATAATTGAAGATTACATTAACGGCATTTACGATCGAGTTTATATAGCCTGCTCCAAATTCGTTAATTTAATGAGTCAGAAACCGACACTGGAGCTGCTGCTGCCGGTAGAGCCGGCGGAGTTGCCCAAAAACGTGAGCCCCGAATATATTTTCGAACCCAACGCTATGCATGTCCTCGGCGAGCTTTTGCCAAGGTTTGTCGAAATGCAGGTGTATCATTCCATACTTGAAGCTATTGCCAGTGAACAGTCGGCACGTATGATGGCCATGCGCAATGCGACCGATAATGCTTACGATGTTATCGCGGAGCTTACGCTGACGCTGAATAAGGCACGCCAGGAAATGATCACCAAGGAATTGCTTGATATCGTCGCAGGCGTTGAAGGTCTCAAATAGGAGGTGCAATTTGGCAAAAGGTAAAGTAATACAGATAATCGGCACGGTAGTCGATATCGAATTCCCCCAGGAAGAACTGCCTGCGATCTATAATGCCCTTGAAATTATGCAGGACGGCGAGAAAATCGTACTGGAAACGGTTGCGCATATCGGTAATAACTGGGTGCGTTGCCTGGCCATGTGCCCTACCGAAGGACTCCAGAGAGGCGCCGTGGCTGTAGATACGGGCGCGCCGATATCGGTACCGGTCGGCAAAGTTGCACTGGGAAGGCTGTTCAACGTATTCGGCGACGCGCTGGATAAATTGGGCGAAGTCAAATCCAAGGACAGATTGCCCATCCACCGTGACCCGCCCAAGCTGGAAGAGCAGGAGACTACCATCCAGATGCTGGAAACGGGCATCAAGGTTATCGACCTGATTACACCCTTTACCAGGGGCGGCAAGATCGGAGCCTATGGCGGCGCCGGAGTCGGCAAAACGGTTATCATCCAGGAGCTCATCCACAATATCGCTACAGCACACGGTGGTTACTCCGTATTCGCCGGAGTCGGCGAGAGGTCAAGAGAAGGCAACGACCTCTGGCGCGAGATGAAAGAGTCCGGCGTCATTGAAAAGACGATCATGGTCTTCGGTCAGATGAACGAGCCACCCGGCGTTCGCGCACGCGTTGCGCTTACCGGAGTCACCTTCGCCGAGTATTTCCGTGACAGCGAAGGACTGGACGTGCTTCTCTTCGTAGATAATATTTACAGGCACATCCTTGCCAATATGGAAGTATCGGCACTTTTAGGCCGCATGCCGTCGGCAGTGGGTTACCAGCCCACCCTGGGCACCGACGTAGCCGAGATGGAAGACCGCATTACATCAACTAAAAAGGGGTCTATCACTTCCTTCCAGGCGATTTATGTGCCTGCTGATGACTACACGGACCCGGGCATCGTTACCACTTTCGGCCATCTGGACGGCGTAGTATCACTCGAAAGGTCAATTGCTGCTCTCGGTATCTACCCGGCGGTTGACCCGCTGTCGTCTACCTCCCGCATCCTTGATCCCAATGTAGTCGGTGAAGACCATTACCGGGCGGCGCGCGGTGTGCAGAAGGTGCTTCAACGCTACAAGGATCTTCAGGACGTTATCGCCATCCTGGGCATGGAAGAACTCAGTGAAGAAGATAAGATTACAGTCAACAGGGCGCGCCGCATCCAGAGGTTCCTGTCTCAACCTATGTTTGTGGCTGAACCTTTCACCGGCATACCCGGCAAATATGTTTCGATCAAGGATACGGTGCGTGGCTTCAATGAAATACTTGATGGCAAGTGGGACCACCTGCCTGAATCCGCATTCCTGATGGTTGGAACTATCGAAGAGGCAGCCGAAAAAGCACAGAAAGCAGGTGCGTAGTTATGCCAACTGTAAGATTAGAAATTGTCACCGCTGAACGCCAGATCTTTTCTGAAGACGTAACTACCATCATTGCAGAGGGCATTGAGGGACAGATGACTATACTTCCCAAACATGCTCCCCTGATCACCATGCTGGCCCCCGGTGAACTCGTTGTCCGCAAGGAAGGGGAAGAGATGTATATGGTGATATCCGGGGGATTTATAGAAGTCAGGCCGGAAAAGGTTATTGTGCTGGCAGACGCCTGCGAGCGCAGCGATGAGATCGATCTGGAGCGCGCTGCTGAAGCCAAGCGCAGGGCAGAGGAAAGGCTCAAGAACCTCGCACTAACACCTGAGATCGACCAGTCCAGGGCCGAGGCAGCCTTGAGGCGTTCGATGGCACGCCTGCGCGTTGCTGAGAAACACCGCAGGGTTCCCGGCTACAGACCCGGTGGCATAAATACTATTTAACTGCAGCAAACAAGCGAAAGGCCAGTATCAGCTATAACTGATACTGGCCTTTTTATTTCTGTTCCGAGTTATATGATTTCGAGTCTTACGCGATTGCCTTCTTTAGTAGCCACCACACGCAGCAAAGTCCTCATTGCCTCAGCCACCCTACCCTGCTTCCCAATCACCCTGCCTTTATCTTCTGCATTGACTTCAAGCTTGATCACTATTCCGCCTGCGTCAGTCTCCTCGGTTACCTTGACATCATCGGGAGTGGTTACAATGGCCCTGGCAATGTATTCTACTATCTCCTTCATTATGCCTTCACCTCAGTAGTAGATTTGGATTTCTTCTTCTTCCTTTGAGTAGTCTTCTGTACCGCCTGCTTGAATTTTCTTGTGGGATGATCTGTCTTAAACTTATCCATCACGCCCGCCTTGGCTAACAACCTGTATGCAGTTTCAGTAGGCTGTGCCCCCTTCTCCAACCAGGCAAGGGCTTTCCCCTCGTCGATATTCACAGTCTCGGGATCAGTCAGAGGATTATAGTTCCCGAGGACTTCAATATAGGCGCCTCCTCGCGGTGCCTGGCTGTCAGCCACCACGACCCTGTACATAGGCCTGTGCTTTGCGCCTATTCTCTTTAACCTAATTTTTACCATTATGTTAGCCTACCGTAGGCCCTCCATTTTTTACTGGTTATTATGCATGAAGCCTTCGTACCTGTCAACAAAATATATATCGGGGGCAGTATACAGGTGAGATTAAGCTTAAAATACGCAGATAGGCGTCTTTCTGCGAAAAGTAATATAATTTCAAATACTCATTTACCGGGAGGCTTCAGTTGCCCTCTATCGTCAAGCAGTTGGACTACATATTTAAACCGGCCTCGATGGCCATAATAGGCGCTTCGGATAATGTTGCCAAGTGGGGCCACATAGTGTTGGACAGGCCCCTGCACACCGGATACAAGGGCGCCATCTACCCGGTTAACCCGCAGGGTACCAAAATACTGGGGTTGCCCTCCTACCGTTCCGTAAAAGATATCCCCGGGCCGGTCGACCTGGTTGTTATCACCACTCCGGCATCCAAGGTCCCTGTTGTCATGCATGAATGCGTGGAAAAAGGTGTAAAAGGAGCCGTGCTCATATCGGCCGGCTTCGCAGAAACCGGTAGCGCAGGAAATAAGCTGCAAGAAGGGGTTGTGAAAATCGCCAGGGCCGGAGGCATCAGGTTTGTCGGACCAAACTGCATGGGCATTTGGAGCGCCGCCTCCTCCTTGAATAACGCCTTCGAATCAGCGCCCAAACCCGGGCAGATTGCATTTGTCTCCCAGAGCGGCACTTTCGGCAGTTATATGGCTGAATTGGCCGCCACAAAGGGATATGGACTACGTATGTTTATCAGCATCGGGAACCAGGCCGATCTTACTACAGCCGACTATATCGAATACCTTGCGCATGATGACGATACTAAAGCCATAATCCTTTATCTGGAAGGGGTGAAAGACGGCAGGCGCTTCTTCGACGTGTGTAAAGAAACTCTGAAAAAGAAACCAATCATCCTGTACAAGGGCGGAAGCTCAGCGGCTGGGGCCCGCGCTACGCTGTCACACACAGCATCCATTGCAGGTTCCGACATAGTATTTCAGAATGCCTGCCGGCAACTGGGGTTGATCCGCAGCGAGGAATCATTTCAGATTTTTGAAGTCGCAATGGCTCTGCTTGGACAGCCACTCCCCCCCGGCCGCCGTATAGCTGTAATGGGCACAGGAGGCCAGGCTGTAGCCATAATCGACGCCTGCCAGCGCCTCGGACTCGAGATACCCCGGCTTGATAAAATAACGTCAGCCCGCCTGGCTGCCATGCTGCCACCGCATGCCCCGCATCCGAGCAATCCGGTTGACTTTGCGGGCAGCTACCGTACTGCCGTCGATGAAGCTAATGTGGTTGAAACCTTGTTGAAGCTGGATTATATCGATGGCGTAATCAGCAACGTACCGGTGAACCCGCTGTTGTGGAGTAAAAAATTGGATAAGCTGGGCAAGCCGGAGCTTTTAGAGCAGATACAGAAATTGGTCGATGAAGGGGTGGGGCAATTCTGCGGACTGCCGCGAAAATACGGTAAGCCCATTGCCTGCGTTCGCTGGCACGGCGACGCCAGCAAAGACACTGTGTCTATTAAACTTACAGAAGCCGGGATACCGGTTTACGATACTCCCGAACAGTGCGCACGTGCTATGCACGGCCTGGTGACTTATGCAGAAGTGCGGCGGCGTGGAAATCATGCGTGACCCGGGCCGGCCTGTTCACTCCATGCTAAAGGGTACCGACAGCTTTTCCACACCGTTGACCGACAACGCCACTTTATAACTCCCCTTATACCAGCCACCGGCAGGTTTATCCAGGTAGAATGCAAGGTAATAGCTGCTGACATCGCTCGCTGCTACGGTAAAGGTTTCGTTAAGCAATTCGTTTTCGTGGTCCTTGGCTTCACCAGTTACATAATACCAGCTTGCCTTGATCATATCTTCAGGGACCACTCCGTTCACCTTAAAGGAACAATATACGGCCGGTGTATCGATTAGAAACGAGGTTTTTACCGGGCTCGTTGGCTTTGAATCGTTGTCTACCGACGTGGTCATAACGCCCTCGGTAATAGTAGATTTATCGGGTGGGCTGCCGGTCGGCGCAGGTTTGTTGGCTCCGCAGGCCGGAGAAAAAAGTACGGCAATTAATATGATACTTAATAATACCGTCGTAAGCTTCATTTTATTACCCCCAATGAATTTGAAATATGGACAAACTGTATCGTTCTCTAATATTACCTTTAAAGCGCAACCAAGTAAATCCGGCGGCGTTATTTGTAATATGAGTGATACAGCCATTATAATCACGTCAATGGAAAATTGCCCCGGTGACCACTGGAACCTAACTATCGCAGAGGCACGTACTCTACAAAACGAGCTGTCCGCCCGGGTAATCCGGAGAGGGTCTGTATTAAATCCCCGCTTTATCGCCGGTATTGACGTATCGGTATCGCGTTTCTCAAAATTGGGGAGGGCATCGGTAGTAGTCTTAGAAAACCCGTCGCTGCTCCCGGTCGAAACCAGTCACGCAGAAGGAGCCCTGCATTTTCCTTATGTTCCGGGGTATCTGTCATTCAGGGAAGCTCCTTTGATTATAGAAGCCTGGCAAAATTTGAAAATACGCCCGGACTTATTAATCGTGGATGGCCAGGGTATTGCCCATCCCAGGAGGTTTGGAATCGCAAGCCATCTCGGCCTGATGCTTGATATACCAACGATAGGTTGCGCTAAATCGCGCTTAACCGGCCAATGCGGTTTCTTGCCGGATGAAGCCGGCAGCTATTCACTTCTGACAGATAACGGGGAAGTAATCGGCGCGGCAGTCAGGACCAGGACGTCGGTCAAACCGCTGTACATATCCATCGGCCACAAGATCGACCTGGAAAACTCTATTTACTGGATACTGAATTGCTGCCGTGGCTATCGCCTGCCCGAACCCACCCGGCTGGCACACTTAGCTGCTAATGGGCAGTTAGATTGCGATAGATATGTAGCTCCTCATAGATCAGCTAAAATAGACAGGAAACAACAATGATTGAAGAGAAAAACCGCATAGAAGAATTGCGCCGCAGGATATCCGCAATCATGGAGCATCTTTGATGTCGCGGGTAAAGAGAAGCGGCTAATCGAATTAGAATCAAAAACGTCGGACCCCGATTTTTGGGCAGATCCCCAGGCGGCGCAGTCCACGATGTGGCAGATCGGTGCGCTTAAGGACACGGTCGCGCAGTGGCGGGATATCGATAAGAAGGCCGCCGATATCCAGGAGGTCATATCCATCGGCCTCTCTGAGCACGATGAATCACTGAAGGGCGATGTAGCGCAGGAAATCGACCGCATGATTACGCGATTCGACGAAATCGAAGTCCAGTTGATGCTGGATGGGCCGTATGATGCCAGGGATGCCATCCTGGCTTTCCACGCCGGGGCGGGAGGGACGGAGTCACAGGATTGGGCGCAGATGCTGATGCGTATGTTCCTGCGCTGGGCCGAGCGCCGCAAATTCCAGGCCGAGGTGCTCGACGTATCGCCCGGGGATGAGGCCGGGATCAAAAGCGCCACCATCGAGATAAAAGGCAATTTCGCCTTTGGCAGCTTAAAGTCGGAACACGGCGTTCACCGTTTAGTGCGCCTCTCCCCGTTTGATGCTGACCATGCGCGGCACACCTCTTTTGCCCTGGTAGAGGTCATGCCCGAGGCGGAGGTAAAGACAGACCTGCAAATCAGCCCTGAAGATATCCGTGTTGATACCTTCCGTTCCAGCGGACCCGGCGGCCAGCATATGCAAAAGACCAGCAGCGCTGTTAGAATAACGCATATTCCTTCCGGGCTGGTGGTAAGCTGCCAGAGTGAACGCTCACAGCATCAGAACAAGGAGAGCGCCCTCAGGGTTTTATATGCCCGCCTGCTGGAAGTGGAGATCGAAAAAAGGGAGGCCGAGCAGGCCAAGATCAAAGGCAAGCGCATCGATGCCGGCTGGGGCAACCAGATACGCAGCTACGTTTTACACCCTTATAAAATGGTCAAGGACCACAGGACCGAGCACGAGACAAGCAATACGGGCGCCGTGCTCGATGGAGAGATCGACGAATTTATTAACGCCTACCTGCGCTCGAAAGTTGGAGAAGAAAAATGACCAGGACTATACTCGCTATCATCCTTTCACTGATTGTATTATTAGCTCCCGCCCACGCTACCGCCGCCGGCGATATAAAGCTGGTCAAATCCAGCACAGATAACCAGTTCCCTGACCTCCTGACCTTCAATGTCAGGGCGGAAAGCGCGGCCCAGATTGACCGCATCAGGCTGCGTTACGAGGTGGATAAAATGACCTACGCGCCGTCCTTTGCCGAGGCGTGGCCCGATATCCAGCCGGGCAAGGACGTATCAGCAAGCTGGAGTTGGGATATGCGCAAGGGCAGCCTTCCACCGGGCGCAAAAATCACTTACTGGTGGGTTATTGAGGATACCGCTGGAAACAGTCTGACCACACCTAAGGAAACACTGTCATTTGACGACAACCGCTACAAGTGGCAAAAAGTAGGTGACGGTAAGATATCTATATTCTGGTACCAGGGCAGCCGCTCCTTTGCCGATGAGCTTCTCAAAGCCTCGCAGGATGCGGCGGCCCAGCTTGGCAAGGACACGGGGGGGTTCATCGATAAGCCTGTCAGCTTATATATTTATGGCAATTACCAGGACCTGCGCGGTTCCATCGTAGCACCGGAGGAATGGACAGGCGGTGTAGCCTATGCCGGGTTTAATATCATCTCGATCGGCATTTCACCGGGCAACCTGGACTGGGGCAAAAAAGCGGTCGCGCATGAGCTCGGCCACCTGATCACGCACCAGGTTACCGTAAGCCCGTACGGCGCGACTATCCCACCCTGGCTGGACGAGGGACTGGCCATGCATGCCGAGGGTGAACAGTCTGACTCGGATAAGGGAGCGCTGCTTAAGGCCATAGATGACGGCAGGTTAGCCACATTGCAATCCCTGTCGAGCCCGTTTCCCGCAGACCCGCAAGAAGCCTTCTATGCCTACGCGCAGAGCCAGAGCGTGGTGGAATACATAATAAACGTCTACGGCAAAGATAAATTAAACCACCTGCTGGTTTTACTGAACGATGGGAACACGATGGACGATGCGCTGCTCAAAACCTACGGCGTGGACCGGAACGGACTTGATGAAGCCTGGATCAACTTTATGATCGGGCAACCCGGTAAAAAGACCGATACCGGTGCAATCCTGCGAAAAGACGATTCACGTCCGGTATCGGTGCTGGATTATTTAACGCCACGCGTGCTGACACCACAGATATTGGCAGGGGCAGGTTAAATGACAGCCGAAAGGTCCTACACCGTCCGTGATTTACCCCTATCTGACAGGCCCAGAGAACGGCTGCAGCGGTTGGGGGCAGAAGCGCTATCCACCGCTGAACTCCTGGCAATAATCATGGGAAGCGGAACACACGGTGATTCTGTATTAATGACCTCGCAAAAATTGCTCTCGGAATTCGGCAACCTGCAGAATATTGCTCAGGCGACGGTCGCGGAGATGTCCACGGTCAGGGGCATCGGCAAGGCCAAGGCCCTACAAATAAAGGCTGCGCTGGAACTCGCCAATCGCCTGGGTGATCCTGATTACCGGAGCGGTGAGCCGGTGCAGTCACCGCAGGAGGCTATCAAATCCGTGCAGAGCAAATTGAAAGGCAAGAAAAAAGAGCATTTCTATATGCTTTGCCTTGACACACGCAACCGTGTTAACAATACCAACCAGGTGTCCGTAGGCAACCTGGACAGCAGCATTGTCCATCCCCGCGAGGTTTTCAAAGACGCCATATCCGCGTATGCCTCTACTGTAATTTTCGTGCATAACCATCCATCGGGCGACCTTGAGCCCTCATCGGAAGATATCAACCTGACAAAAAGGCTGGTGGAAGCCGGCGAATTGCTGGGAATACCGGTGCTGGACCATATCATCGTCAGCGACCGGGGCTTTACCAGCCTGAAATCAAGGAATTTAATATGAGGTTAACCATGTTCAGAAGTTTGTGTATAAGATTATTACTCATCGCCGCAACGGTTATGCTGGTTTTGCCCACGGTTGCCGGGTGCCGCCCGCTCCAAACCACGCTGGAAAATATCGACAGCGGGCCCGGTGGTACGCTCAATTTATGGGATATCGGGCCACTCACGCTTGACCCGGCCATTTCCAGTGAGATGTATTCCCATATTTACGTAATGCAGATCTTCAGCGGCCTGGTCAAATTGGACTCCGATCTCAAAATAGTCCCTGACATCGCAGAGCGATGGGAGATAAGCCCCGACGGCAAAACTTACACCTTTTATCTACGGGAGGATGCCAAATTCCAGGATGGAAGGAAGGTGACCGCCGGCGACGTCAAATATTCAATTGAAAGGACCTGCGATCCCGCTACAGGTTCACAGACGGCCTCCACATACCTCAATGATATCGTGGGTGCCAAAGATATGCTGTCGGGAAAAGCGGCTTCAATCAGCGGTATTAATATAATTGACGATCAGTCGATAAGCATCACCATCGACGCTCCCAAAACTTACTTCCTCTCCAAGTTAGCCTACCCGACCGCTTTTATGGTGGATAAGAAGAACGTTCAATCCGGCAGCGACTGGTGGCGTAAGCCGAATGGGACCGGCCCTTATAAACTGGCGAAGTGGGACGAAGGGTCGCTGATATTACTGCGACCTAACCAGTATTATTATGGCCAGAAAGCCACCGTCAATGTAGCGTCCCATATCCTGGCAGGAATACCGATGTCCCTTTACGAGACGGGCGAGATCGACGCCGTTGAGGTCTCCAGGGATTACATCGACCGGGCCGCGGACAAGACCGGCCCGTTTTATGACCAGCTGCATATTTTCCCTGAATTCAGCCTTCAGTATATTGGCTTCAACACCAGCAAGCCGCCATTTGACGACCCCTATGTCAGGCAGGCCTTCTGCCTCGCCGTTGACAGGGAAAAAATTATCAGGATAATACAGAAAGATATGGTTTCCATAGCTAACGGCATCATACCCATCGGCATGCCGGGCTACAATAAGGACCTGACCGGGATTGGATATGACCCTGTCAGGGCCAGGGAACTCCTGGGCAAGTCTAAATACAGTGCCGGCCTGCCCCACATCACCGTAACCGCTGCCGGATTAGGCGGGGT
>CAIMUM010000059.1 GCA_903844685.1 uncultured Dehalococcoidia bacterium | reverse complement strand
TTATCAAGGTAAGACATGCCCCTGTTGTTCCAGGCATCGGCAAAATTCGGGTCGAGCTGGATCGCCTGGTCATAACATTGAATGGCCTGGTCAGACTTCTTCATGGCGTCCAGCGCCTGCCCCTTATTGAAATAAACAGCCAGGTTGGAGGGATCTTGCTCAAGTGCTTGGTCGAAATTCAATACGGCCTTATCATAGGCGCCTTCATTGTACATCGTGATCCCTCTCTCATTGAGGGCAATAGCTTCGGGATTGCTCTTATATCCCTGGGGCCCGGCCTGGCAGGATATTGCCGCTAACGCCAAAACCGCAAAAATGATCGCGCTTATCCAAAATCGCCATATCTTATCACCAGTAAACAGCTTACTCATTAATATTCCTTCTTTAATTCTTATAAATGCCCGTACCTTTCTCGATTACGCCTGAGAATTTTAGCACCGCCTCCACTTCAAGTAAATTTTTTGCAGCCGGCGCATTGATCTTACCGGCAGCAAATGGCCATCGGTACTCAAATATGCGGATACGGTAATATTTGCCATGATATGCAACATATTTGAAATAAATCACCACCTGAGGCAGAATATGACAGGCACCCTTATGGATAGACATACGGGTTGGTCAAGATTAAATCACTATTAGGAGGAGGGAGACATGAACCTTATCAAAACTACGCTGGTCATATTATTCATAGCCTCGTTATTGATTGGCTGTACACCCGCAGCCAAACCCGCGCCGGCACCCGCTACACCGGCTGCACCCTCCGGTTCACTCCAATACACTGACGCTGGGCAAAGGATTACTGTACCGGTAGGCGTCACCTTTACCATCAATGTCAGCGCCAACCCGACGACCGGCTATACATGGGAGGTCGGATTCGACCAGAGCCTGCTCAAGCTGGTCAGACGCTACACCCCGTCCGGCACAGGTATGATTGGAGCAGGCGGCGTGGAAAGTTTCGAATTCCAAGGCATGAGAGCCGGGGAGACCGAGGTTTACCTGAACTACAAGCGTTCCTTCGAACCAAACAATCCCGCTCTTGAAACCAAGACCTTCAAAGTAACTGTACAGTAAACCCACAGGCGGTGATTTTCCTATACAGGCCGGTTCATCCGGCCTGGCGAGTATCAATAATTTGGAGGTCATGATGTTACATCGACTGGCTGGATTGCTATACGCATTAATAATTGTTATTTTGCTGGTCACTCCTGCCCTGGCCCAGATGCCCGGGCCACTAAATGAAAACGGCGAAACCCCCGAAGGGACAATCGCCGTATCTACCGAGGGCGCGACCAGTGTCACTGAGTCATCAGCGACCCTGAATGGTTACCTGGAATCAATGGGGCCTTACACAACGGTGACCGTTTGGTTCGAGGTATCCAACGGCCAGTCGACGAACCACCAGGTGATGAGCTCGCCCGGCGCATTCAGCGCGCATGTGGCCGGGTTAACCATGGGCACCCCCTACCAGTTCCGCGCCATGGCAGCTACAACATTGATGGGAGGCCAGAGGGCTGAAGGCTCTTTCGTCAGCTTCACCACGCAGCATGCTATGCCGCAGGCCCCCATTGATGTATCCACAAGCTCCGCTTCGGACGTAACCTCCGACTCCGCCATGCTCAGGGGCTATCTTTCCGGCATGGGGACATATGACAGCGTCACCGTATGGTTTCAATGGGGGACCTCCACAGGATACGGCAGCAACACGGAGCAACAGGTGCTCTACGGCCCCGGTCCTTTCAGCATCCAGCTATCCGGGTTAGCCCCTAACACATCTTATTATTTCCGCGCCGCGGCCAAGCCCGAAGTTGTGGGCGTAACCACTGCATACGGCAACGCAGGCAGTTTCAACACTTCGGGAGCAGCAGTCATTGCTGTGAGTACAGGCGCCGATATGGGCGTAACCAGTACTTCAGCCACAATCACCGGTTACCTTGAATCCTTAGGCAGTTACCGCGATGCCTCGGCCTGGTTCGAATGGGGACCTACGGCTGCCTACGGCCAGACCACCAGCATGCAGACCATGTACTCACCGGGCACATTTAACTATACCCTGCAGGGGCTCAATCCCGGCAGCACCTATCATTTCCGCGCGCTGGCCGTGCCGACCGCGGCCGGCGGCATGACTGTACACGGTTTTGACAGCGTCTTCACAACTACATATGCCCCGGGTTTAAAGATCAGCACCAGCGCAGCCAGCAGCGTTGCTGCCCAGTCGGCCACCTTTAACGGATTTTTAACCTCCATGGGATCGAGCAACTCGGTTAACGCCTGGTTCGAATACGGCACCGATGCAACTTTCGGCAGCTCAACCCCCCAGCAAACTTTAAATACGCCAGGTAATTTCAGCTACAATATCAGCAGGCTCGAGCCGGGACTCACCTATTATTACCGGGCAGCGGCCTTCTCTAACGGTTACAAAGTTTACGGGCAATACAGCACCTTCCAAACCACTTCCCCCTCGCCCGTATCGATATCCACCAGCCCGGCCAGCGGTATCAGCACGAATACCGCCACTTTGAATGCCTATGTGCATTCGCTGGGCAGTGTACGGTCTGTGCAGGTGATGTTCAACTTCGGCCCGACACCGCAATACGGCAGTATCACGGCGTCAACGTCAGTCACCAATCCGGGAACTGTGTCTTTTCAGATGACCGGGTTGAAGCCCGGCGTCGATTATTATTACCAGGCCGTTGCGCAGCTGCCGGATAATTTAAAAGTTTATGGCTCAAGTAATGTTTTCACCACTATCTCCAATTCCAGCCTTTCCGTAACCACATCCCCGGCGTCGGCCATCACTACATCAAGCGCTATATTAAATGGCTTCCTGCAAGATGCAGGAAGCTCAGCCTCCGTGCAGGCCTGGTTTGAATACGGCACCACGACTGATTTGGGCAATTCCACCGAGATACAGACCCTGAACCGGGCCAGATCATTCAGCACAGTAATCACCGGCCTGGCGCCTGCCCGCACCTACTATTACCAGGCAATTGCCCTCAATCCCACAGGGGGAGGCCGCTCGGTAAACGGTTCTAT
>CAIMUM010000058.1 GCA_903844685.1 uncultured Dehalococcoidia bacterium | reverse complement strand
CAGATTGTCCATGAACTCGATTATCTTCGGCACCTTGTAGGGGGCTTCGCGCTGCCGGATGAATTCCTGTATCTTTTGTTTTTCAGCTTCGGTTTTGTCTATGCCTTCCTTGAGCACAATGGCAGTGGCCACTATCTCGTTGCCCGGCCGGTTGGGATCGGGAACACCCACGGAGGCAGCCAGGGAAACATCGGGATGTTCCATGATTATGTCATCAAGCTCCCGCGTGAATACCTTGTAACCGGAGACGATGACCATATCCTTGAGACGGTCGACGATATAGACATAGCCTTCCTCATCCATGCGGCAGATGTCGCCGGTGTAGAACCATCCGTCCTTGAGTGCGTTGGCAGTCTCCTCGGGCTTGTTCCAATAGCCCTTCATCACCTGCGGCCCGCGCACCACCAGCTCGCCGGGCTCGCCCACAGGCACCGGCTCCTTGGTGGCCGGATCGACGATCTTGACATCGGTATCACCGATAGGTAAGCCCACGGAGCCGAATATGCGCTTGCCATAGCGAGGGTTAGCCGTAATTATGGGACAGGTCTCGGTCATGCCATAAACCTCGCTGAACTTGTCCTTGCCCACGATATCCTCGAACCCCTTGAGGTACTCCACGGGGAAGGGCGCCGCGCCGGCGATGCAGCCCCAGATGTCCGAGAAATCGAGCTCTCGAAACTCCGGCTTTTTCATCAGCTCGAGGAAGATGGTAGGCACAGCTGTGATTACGGTGGGCTTATATTCTTTGATGGTCTTTATTATGAAGTCGTAGTCACGCGGGTTGGGTATGGCAGCCTGCGGCGTAGCCCACACCATGCAGAACAGGCCGTTGACCAGGCCGGCCTGGTGGAAAAGCGGGAAGGGACAGAGGATACGCTCCCGCCCTTTGGTCGAATCCACGTAGTTGCCCCATTGAATCATATGACGGACGATGTTGTTGTGGGTCAGCACAGCCCCCTTTGAGGGTCCGGTGGTGCCGCCGGTGTACTGCATCAGGAACGGCGCCTCACCTTTGACCCTGACATTCACCGGACTGTCTGGATACTCCTGCATGAGGTCGGTGAAGCGGTATACCGGTACCGATGACTCAGGTAATTTGAGAGGCTGTGCAGCGGGCAGAAAGTCGTTGAAGCCGGTCAGCGCGATAGCCTTTAGCTTGACCTTATCGATGACCTGGCTGATGTTCCCCCAGAAAACATCCAGCGCCACCAGGATTTTAGCGCCCGAATCATTTAGCTGGTATTCCAGCTCCCTTGGCGTCAGCAGCGGGCTCACACCGGAGAGAACGCAGCCCGCCCTGGAGATTGCCGGTATGACTATATAGTAAGCCGGCAGGTTGAGGGAGTAAACCCCCACCACATCACCCGGTTTCAACCCCCGCTTAATAAGAAAATTGGCAAACCGGTTGGATAACTCATCGAGCTGCCTGAACGTGATTTCCTTTCCCATGTAACTGACGGCGGTAATATCCGGCGCCTCGTTAACGGCTTCCAGGAACAGGTCGGTGAACATTTTATTCTCGGGGTAGTCAAAGTGGTCTTTCACGTGCGGGTCGAAGGACTTCCTCCAGAATTTAGTGGCATAAGGATCGCTCACCATATTGCAACCTCCTCTCTTTTATTCTGATAGGGGCGTAATGCCCACGCATAGACATCCACATACCTCCCAACTTTCCGGTCAAATTCATTATATCACCGTAGTCCAGAAGCATACTTCTTCTTTGATAAGGCCAGTTGCCTGATGTAAAATTCGGCTATTAACGATGAAGATGCGGGATTGTGCATGTGCCGTCCGGCAACAGGCCCTTGAACCTTGGTTATTGAAATATATTTTGGGGATCTAATAATGAGATCATTGGATGCAATGGGAAAAGAAGAGCTAAGGGACCTTCTGGGCAAAGGCTGGCTGACTCATGACGGAATGTGGTTCTATAGCGTTTACAAAGAGTTTGGTATCGAGAGCGCAAATAAACTGAATAAAGAAGCTATTAAGTCAATGGTTCCGTTTGAAGTGCAGAGGCTTACACAGATTATCGGCATTACCAAAAACCGGTTAAAGTCAATGGAAGATATCAGAGACTTCGTGCTTTGGGGAATGGAATTAATCCTGCCGGCTTCCGTCTTCAATAAGTTACACTTCAGCACTCCTTCCAGAAATGTGCTTCACTGGGAGTGGGAGAAATATGAGTGTTTTGCCTACAAGGGGATGAAAAGGATGGGCGTAATAGATAGCTATGAATGCGGTGTGATGTATCGCATTGAATGCTGGTTGGAATCGCTCGATCTGAAATTTATTGCTAATCCGCGGCCTGGAAAGTGCCAGATGCACGAAAGAGGCTATTGCGCGGGTGATTATGAATTTCAGTTTTAATTAAGTTGGTGGAATTAACTTTTAATCGGCAGTTATAAGGTTTATTCACGGCCAATTTTATTTCGCCTGCCTCTATCTCCGGCAAATAAGTATCTGAACGTATTGTCTGCTCACGCCCACCGGGGTATAGTAAGTTGAAATAAAAGATCGTATAATTTTGAAATCATGAACATTTACTTGACCGCCTGTGTTGCCGTAATTGTCAGTTATTTGCTGGGGTCGATTCCTTCCGCATACATCATCGGCCGAGCATTCAAAGGGATTGACATACGCAAAACGGGAAGCGGGAACATGGGCGCCATGAATGCTATCTATGCGGTCGGACTGCTGCCAGGCCTGCTCGTAGGGGTATCCGATGTGGGAAAGGGAGCGTTGGCAGTCTACCTGGGAACACTTCTATGCCAATTATCGAATCCCTCGGCGCTGGCACTAATGGTCGTGCAACTGATATGCGGGCTTGTTGCTATTGCCGGCCACAACTATCCAATATTCTTAGGATTCCGCCGCGGCGGGAGAGGAGGAGCGACGGCGATCGGCGTGCTGTTTTATATGATACCGATGGGAATATTTTTCTTCATTTTGCTATTGCTTATTGTGCTGGCGATTACCCGCTATCTCACAATCAGCTATGCGATTGCTTTTCTGGCTTTTCCGATTGTAGTTTGGATGCAATGGGTCACCTCAGTTGATGTCTGGCTGCAGACAATGCTTCCGGCACTGGCGTGGACACACTCTCGCGCCAGCGACTCTGCACAGTACATAATGCTCATCGTGTACTCAGTTGTCCTGATGCTGATACCGGTCTTGTTGTACATTCCCCGGATCAAGGAAATCCTGTCCAAGTCCGGTGGCAGCTTCAAGGCAGCCGCCATCCACCGCAGTGTCAAAGACAGGCCGTAAAGTTGGCTCCCGCAGTGCTTATCAATGTCTAAAATCACTGGTGCACTTACCCATTAATCTAAATACAGGTATATCAACAATTGGGCAATTATGCTGCTGTTGCTGTGATAATGGGAAATCCCATTTGAATATGATTGCAGATAATAGTTAATATTTGAATAAGAGAAGTTATCGATGACGGTGGTTAGATCATGACTCTTTCGATAGTCACGGACAGCGTAGCCTGTCTGCCCCAGGAGATCGTTGATAAATACCGGATCTCCGTCGTTCCAATGGAAATTGTATATAAAGGCAAGGTATATAAAGACGGTGTGGATATGTCGCCGCGTGAATTCTACCGGATTCTGAAGGACTCCGATGTTCTTCCAACTACAAGCTCTCCGTCACCCCAGACATATCTGGATACATACGAGAGGATAATCGGTGAGGGCAACGAAATTCTCGTCGTATGCTCTTCAGCCAAACTGACGCACGCCTATGCGTCGGCCCGAATTGCAGCAGATATGCTGAAAGAAAAGTCACCGGGGGCCGTTATCGCGGTTTTGGACTCAGGTACGGCGGCAGGAGCCCAGGGCTTCGTCGTAATAGACGCTGCCGAAGCAATCGCAAGTTATAGGAGTAATCCTGGCGATGTGATCCGTTCGGTGAAGGATGCGATGAAACATGTACATGTCCTGGTCTTCCTCGACACGATTGAGTACCTGGCCAGAGGCGGCAGGGTGCCCTATATCCTGGCATGGGCGAACTCACTATTAAAGATAAAACCGATCGTGGAACTGCTTCCGCTCGGAAAGGGAGTCATACCAATAGACAGGGCGCGCACCAGGCAGAGGGCTCTTCAGCGGCTAATGGAGATACTGGAGGGACGGGTGCGCGGCGTGTCGATCAGGGTTGCAGTGCAGCATACCGATTCTATTATTGAGGCGCAGGAACTTGCGGTCCAGGTGAAATCACGCCTGCATAGCGGAGCTGTATGGATACAGGATTTCACACCTGTCATGGGAGTGCACACGGGGCCGGGATTGGTAGGCGTATCTTATTCCACCTATGAAGCATCCGGTTGAAAATAATATGTAATCATATCCTGGTGCCAAATTAATCTACGAAAAAACCGGAGGCCTTCAGCAGCTGATGGATTCTAAGCGCCGGTGCTGCTAAATGCGAGGTAAGGTCAATGCAATACCCATACGCCCAATCCATCGCATTTAATAAAACGTATTTAGATTCTTCATATATTACCGACGAATCTCACTTAAAAAGAACCGAATAATTAATTACCCTGTCCTGTTATTTCATTAACCTATCCACCGGACTAAACTTCTTATGTGCCTCAACCTCATCATAGCATCCTACAGCCTGACAATACCTATTGGACATCAACAAAGTGGTATGACCGAGTAATCTCTGCAACATCAAGCTATCCCCGCCATTCTTCAGCCATAATATAGCAAACGTATGCCTCAACAAGTGCGGATGTACCCGAATTAAGATAAGTTACGGCAACTGGTTTTATCATTATGAACATATAGGGTAGACTTAAAGTATGGAGGTCAAAACATGGATATCGGTCCGGTTCTATTAACAGCAATTATTATGGCATTCATCGCTTGGGCAGTGACTTATTTCAGCAAAGACCTAGGCAAATCGCTGGCATTCTTGATGGCATTGCCACTTATTGTCCCATTTATTATATTGTATTTTTCGGCCATGATCACGATACCAAACGCATTTCTGGGGAATACGGCGCAAGCTGTCGGCACAGATATCACTGTAATTCTAAAATACTGGGAATCGAATATTGTGAGCGTAGTCATGGGCGCTATCGCTGGAATAGTAGTTGGAGCATTTGCATCTCTCTTTACCGGTACACACGGATAAGTCAAGTAATGGTGATTCATAGCAGCGACGATTATTGTCACTCTTTGTTGTTAATCGGATGACATTGGTTTTATCATCAGAACCAGGTATGCACACAACTATATTAATTTAAATGTTAGATTCCCTCACCAATACTTACACT
>CAIMUM010000057.1 GCA_903844685.1 uncultured Dehalococcoidia bacterium | reverse complement strand
TCTACCTTAATACCCTTATTGTAAATGCTTGCGATGGCCAATTCAATAGTATACCACCCAACCTCCATACCACTGCATAACGCCAGAATGCAAAATGAACCAAATAATGTGTTGTTTGAGGTGGTCCCCAAAATTCGGACAGGTGGTTAAGAGAGAGTTTTGCCCTTAAAATAATAAAATAGAAAGGGAGCAAAACATGAAAGAAAACCGCAGGAAGCATAGCCCGTCCTTCAAGGCCAGGGTAGCCATGGAGGCGCTCAAGGGAGAAGAGACGGTGGCACAACTAGCCAGCCGTTTTGATGTACATCCGAGTCAGGTCCACAAGTGGAAGAAGGAACTTACCGATGGCGCAGCAGGTATCTTCGGTAATAGCCACGAACAGAAAAAACCAGACAACCAGCAGTTAGTGGCACAGCTCTACCAGCAGATTGGCCAGCTTAAGGTAGAGCGGGATTTTTTAGAGAACACTCTCGGTCGCTGAGTGCAGAGCAACGGCGAGAGGCAGTCATCCGCCGCCCCCGTCGCTATCGGTAGTAAGACAGTGCCATCTGCTGGGTATCAACCGCTCAGGCTTGTACTATCAGCCAAAAGGACTTCCTGATGAGGATCTTGTGCTGATGAAGCTAATCGACCGTCAGTATTTGGCGACGCCATTCTACGGGGCGCGCAAGATAGCCGTGGAGTTAAAGAAACAAGCAGGCCTCACGGTCAACCGGAAACGTGTCCGGCGGCTAATGCAGCGCATGGGCATCCGGGCAGTTTACCGGCGCCCCAGAACCAGCAAGCCGGCACCGGGGCATAAGGTCTATCCGTATCTGCTGCGTGATCTGAAAATAACACGGCCAAATCAGGTGTGGGCGGCGGATATAACTTATATTCCCATGTCCAGGGGGTTTTTGTACCTGGTGACAATTATCGACTGGTATAGCCGGTATGTTATTTCCTGGCGGCTATCCAACACGCTGGATGCAGACTTCTGTGTTGCCGCACTGGAAGAAGCGCTCAGCAAAGGTACGCCTGAAATATTCAACACCGACCAGGGCAGTCAGTTCACAGGTGATGCCTTTACCAAGTTACTGAAGGAACACGATATCAGAATCAGCATGGATGGCAAGGGTAGCTATAACGACAACCTGTTTATCGAGCGGCTATGGCGAACAGTAAAGTACGAGGAGGTGTATCTGAAAGCCTATGAGAACGGCCGTGAGGCCAGGATTAGTCTGGGTGCGTATTTCCGCTTCTACAACACCAGCCGCCCCCACCAGTCATTGTGTTACCGAACACCAGCTGAAGTGTACGTCTGTGCTGTGGAGAATATTTGTACCAACGTGGTAGAATCTTTGGCAACAAACACCATAGGAATGGCAGAACTCTCTCTTAGTAAGGCCCCTATCCTGTCCTACTGATGGGGTCCACCTCAAGTTGACTTATACTTTGTCCCCAATATTTTATTAATTGGACCTTCTTGATACGCATCATATTTTGTATTGCCAGGTGAAATAATCCGAAAGTAATATTAAAGGCCCACCTTACAGGTGGGCCTTTAATCTATTTGCCTCAGGTAACCGGTTTTATTCCCAGTCACTCCTCCTCTTCTTTTTCGGCTTGCTGCGCAGGACCCGGTTCAACACGGCAACCACTATTATAAGGGCGAGGACGCCGACGATGATCCAAATAATAGTACTTAGCGTGATAAAGCCAACTTTTACAGAGGCAGTCGGGCTCCAGGCGCTGGTGTTGGTTGCGCCGTCTACAGCCCTGATGCGCCAGTAGTACTCGCCGTTAGGC
>CAIMUM010000056.1 GCA_903844685.1 uncultured Dehalococcoidia bacterium | reverse complement strand
TATCTTCATTACGTTCAAAATGTCTGCTAATTTAGCTCTGGTTATCTGCACAAATAAATGGACGGGGAGCCCGAGGATCTAATAATCCACCTCTTAGATATAAAAAAGCTAAAATCCATAAAATTTTAGCTTTTAATTTTCACGGTGGAGGCGAGGGAGGCCCCGGCTCCATCACCCCAAAACATTATTGCCCTATTAGCGCAAAGACACGCATTCGTTGTTATCTTCAATTACCAGGCTTCTTTGCGGACTCAGCCTACTATGATTGATACCTAATTCTATCTTTGCTAAACGTATGCTTATAGGAGGATAAGATGATAGATTTAAAATGTGTTGAATGCGGTTGCATTATTCCACCGGACGCTACCAAATGTCCTAATTGCGGTTATAAGTACGCTGAGGTAAGGCCAAAAGTAAAGAATAACGGGAATGGGATTACGGTAGGCCGTATTGGCTATGCAATTAAGTGTGAAGAACATGGCAGGATCCATATAACTTCCAGTATCGCTTCATCACCTACCAGGTGCCCGTTTTGCTAACGTAGTTTGCTAAAACTAATTATTCAATAAACACCCTGCTGTTCCTTTATTCCTGGTCATACCATATATATTACAGTGCATCTCCATAGGCAATGGCTCAAACTTAACAGGTGGTACAACTAGCGGGGCACGTCACGTGTGCAAAGCTATTAGAATGACTTTTATCATGGGAAATCGCGATATCCCGTGATTATAGACAGTTGAAATCTAACGGCCTTTTGGAGTATAAAATTGCTATGAGTTATATTGTGCCTAATTCAGATGCCGTACGATTAATTCGCTATTCTTCTTTCCTGTGGCTTGGCTATTTGATACTCTTGTTCATCATAAACCAGACTCTATTTCCACCCCCTCCCGACCACCCTAACACCTTTTACTATTTGGGTTTTATGGGCCTTATTTCGCTTCTGTGCCTTGGTCTGGCATCCTGGACAAAAATACAGCGTTTGCTTGGCCGGGCATTTATTCCGATTGTCATCGGAATAATCACTGTCTTACCGATTTTGGCTACAATTACGGTCGTTAGATTGTTTGGTCCTGCTCCGATGCTCGACCCTCAGAGTTCCGTCTTGCTGCTGCTTCCTTTTTTTATGGTGGCATTCCTAATGGTCGCCTGGCAGTATAAATGGCTCCACATGCTTTTGATCATTCTTGGTATCAATATATTAAATTTCGCGGGCGCCTTATCATTCGCCCCACCCGATGAGGATCCATTTCGAGGGCCAGTTATCATAAGCCTTATTCAAACTATAATGTTTCTCGTCGTAGGGTTTTCAATCAGCTATCTTATCAGCCGAATTAAAAACCAGCAGCAGTCTCTTGCAGCTGCGAATCTAAGCCTGACACACTACACCAGCACACTCGAACAATTGGCCACCAGCAGGGAGCGAAACCGCCTGTCAAGGGAACTTCACGATACTTTAGCACACACACTGAGCGGACTGGCTGTGCAGCTTGAGACAGTCAAAGCATATTTTAAAATAGATCAAAATACATCCCAACTGGCGCTGGAAAAGGCGCTGGCATCGGTGCATTCCGGCCTGAAGGAAACGCGCAGAGCACTTAAGGCATTGCGCGCCAGCTGTCTTGATGAATTAGGACTGAGCAAAGCAATAGCGGTCATAGCAGAAGAAAGTGCGGCGCAGGCGCACCTTACATTGAGCCTTTCAATGCCGTTGAAAATGCCGATAATGTCACCCGATATTGAGCAATGCATCTACCGCACAGCCCAGGAAGCGATCACAAATGCCGCAAATCATGCCGGTGCTAAAAATTTGTCCGTTAATATTGACGCGGTGCGGGGAAAGATAATATTAGGTGTGATTGATGACGGCATCGGTTTTGAGGTAACTGATGCTGGCGGAGGTGATCATTTTGGGTTGTCGGTGATGCGCGAACGGGCCCAGATAAATGGCGGCAAACTGGATATTATTAGTCGGCCAGGAGATGGTACCATTGTGCGGTTGACTATTTAAACAGGGAGATGCACCACGAGAGTAATTATTTGTGATGACCAGGCGATTGTCCGTGAAGGCCTGGAAATGTTGCTGAAATTAGAGCCGGATATCAATATTGTCGGCCTGGCTGAAGATGGCGCGGTGGCTGTAGAGATGGTTGCCCGGGATCAGCCTGACCTCGTATTGATGGACTTAAAAATGCCAATAACGAACGGCGTTGAAGCTACGCGTCAAATTAAAAGCCAGTTCCCCAATGTCAAAGTCCTGGTGTTGACCACATATGATGACGACGAGTGGGTATTCAATGCTATCCAGGCAGGGGCGTCAGGTTACCTGCTAAAGGATTCACCACGGGATGAATTGATCAAGGCAGTCAGAGGCACTGTGGCCGGCAAAACCTTCATAGATCCGTCGGTTGCCGGCAAGGTACTGCGCCAGGCCACTAGTCACCAAACTCAATCTTCCACACTAATAATAGAGAAACTGACAGGGCGGGAGATTGACGTACTTCGCCTGCTGGCAAGAGGATTGAACAATAAAGATATTTCAGAAAGGCTGTTTCTAACTGAAGGAACAGTTCGGAATCACGTAAGCTCCATTTTAGCTAAATTAAATGTGGCGGACCGTACACAGGCAGCCGTAATCGCCATACAGCACGGCCTGGGCGACGATTGATCATGAAACCCGCACAACCTTCTCAAAGCTAAGCGTCAATGGCACAGGTGACAGAAAACCGCAGAGTAAGTATGCCCGACTTGAACGTATGGCCCTGGCACCACATGTCCTGCTGCCGGCACATACTTACAATGCGGTATAGCAAAAATGTTGGGTAGTAGTCACTTTTGAAGTTCTTGTTGCGCCTGGGCCATGGCCTTTGCGATTGCATCAGCCGTGACATTTAATTCTGTCGCCATCTTTGTATAGATGTCTGTCATATCCGGGCCCTGACCAGAAGATCCTGACGGAGCCGCCGGTGGCTGCTGGCCCGAAGGAAGCTGCCCCTGGTGGCCGGTTGTATTATCACCGGGTGTGGGCGCAGGTGGCTGTCCCTGCTGGCCGGAACCGGAGCCCCCTCCCTGCGGCATGGCATTTTGGAATGCCTTCTTGAAACTATCGGCTGATACTCCCAGGATTGCCGCGGCGCGGGTATTAACCGCGTCCATTTTCGAATTATCGGGAGCCTGCCCCGACGGCGGTTGCTGCTGCCCGGACTGAGTACCGGACTGCTGCGTGGATTGCTGTGTGGTTTGCTGTGTAGATTGTTGGACAGATTGTTCCGACGACGAAGGTGTACTTTGAGACGAATTCGAACCACAACCTGCCATTATGACGGTAGCGATAATTGCCAGGACCACGATGACTGTGACCTTTGTTGGTAGCTTGTTAAGCATCAGTTAGTTTCCTCCTTTTTATTTTATTTATGCATTGGATAACTATTGTCGGCTATTCGTGTCGCAGGGACTCGATGGGGTCGAGTCTGGCAGCATTGAAGGCGGGGTAGGTGCCGGACAGCAGCCCGGTAGCCACGGATACGCTCAAAGCAATAAGTACGATAGTGCCCGATATCTCGGGCTTGACGCTCAGGCTTCCCAATGTAATATGGCCCATCAGGGCGGCGCCCCCTACAGCAAGGAGCAGGCCTACCAGGCCTCCTGTCAGGCTCAAGGCCGCGGCCTCGATCAGGAATTGCAGCAGTATATCGCGGCGCCTGGCGCCGATAGCTTTGCGTATTCCGATCTCGCGTGTACGTTCTGTCACCGAGACAAGCATGATATTCATAATGCCGATGCCGCCCACCACCAGTGAGATGGCGCCGACGGCGCCCATGAAGAGGGAGAAGGTCTGCAGGGTCGACTGCATGCTAGTGAGGGTCTCACGCATATCGGTGATCTGGAAATCATCCGCAGCCCCTGTGGCAATATAATGGCGGGCCCTCAGTATGGCGGTAATCTCGGCAATGGCCAGGTCCACAAGGTCGGAGCTGGAAGCTTTAACGGCGATCTGCTGGAGGTCAGTCCCTCCGGTTATCCTGGCCTGCATGGTAGCCAGGGGCATAAGTATATAACTATCCCCACCCATGCCGCCTAACTTTTGCAGGGTGCCTATCACCTGGAATTTGCCGCCGGCCACACGGACGTACTTACCGATGGGCGATTCAGTGCCGAACAGGTCCTGGGTCGTCTGGTAGCCGAGCACTATTACGCTCAACTTATTTTCGCCGTCCAGATCGGTTAAAAACCTGCCCTTGTCTATCTGATAATTTTTAATTTGAGTTACCACCGGGGTGACGCCGCTGGCCTGCACGGTGGCTGAATTAGTGCCGTACTGTACGGTGACATTGCTCTGCATGGAGGGTGAAACAACGCTTATCGACGGGGCCAGTTTCTTGTTTGTCAGGGCCTCGGCATCGTCCATGGTCAGGGGGCGCACGATTGTAACCGTTTTGGACCTTGAGCCGGATACGTAGAGGGCGCTGGCGCCCATGTTGTTGAACGTAGTGGTCATACTGGTCTGAAACCCCTGGCCGATGGATACCAGCAGCACAACGGCGCAGACGCCGATCACGATGCCCAGCATAGTGAGCGACGAGCGCATTTTGTTGGCGAATATTGACTGCCAGGCGGATTTGATCGTTTCCCAAAGGCTCATCGTCTTTTCTCCTCTGTAATTTTGCCGTCCCTCACGTAGATGGTCCTTTGCGTATAGGTCGCTATATCTTCCTCGTGGGTCACGATGACGACCGTTATGCCTTTTTTGTTGAGGTCCGTCAGCAGGTCCATGATGCTGTGGCTGGTAGCAGTATCAAGGTTGCCGGTCGGCTCATCGGCCAGTATCACGCGCGGATCGTTTATCAGTGCGCGGGCTATGGCTACCCGCTGCTTCTCACCGCCCGACATCTCAGCAGGGAGGTGATTTGCCCTCTGCGCAATGCCGACCGCTTCCAGTGCCTTGCTGGCACGCTCATGCCTGTGGTCCTGGCCCGAATAGATCAGCGGCAGTTCCACATTAGCCAGGGCGTCGATCTTGGGAAGCAGATTATAGGACTGGAATACGAAGCCCAGCTTCTTGTTCCTGACCCGGGCGAGCTGATCGTCGGAAAGCTTGGAGACATTGTCGCCATCCAGCAGGTAGGTGCCGGAGGTCGGCCTGTCCAGGCATCCGAGGATGTTCATCATGGTTGACTTTCCGGAGCCTGAGGGCCCCATAATGGAGATCATCTCGCCCTCTTCGCAGCTGAAGGATATATCGTCCAGGCCCGTGACCTTTATTTCACCCAGGTCATAGATCTTGCTCACATTTTGCAGTTCAATCATCTTTTATAACCACGATAAAATTCGTTAATTTATATGTTTGGCTATCAGAGCCCGGGTATGAGGCCCATCCCGCCCCTGCGCTGGCCGCCGGTTGAAGTGCCGGATGTGGTCGAAGCCGTCTGCGTGTAGGCCGTTACCTTATCGCCCTCCTGCAGCCCCGATAAGACCTCGGCATACTCCGAGTTCTGCACTCCAAGGGTGATGGTCTTTACTTCGGGCAGGTTTGTCTTGGTGTTCAACACCATCACTACGACGCCTTCAGTAGTTTTGGTGATCACAGATAGAGGCACCAGCAGCGCACCTGTGGCGCTGGCTGTAGTTATCGTGGCGGTAGCACTCAATCCGCCCCTAAGGCTGACATTATCGGTTCGATCAAGCTCTATGAGGATATTGAACTTGACGATATTGCCGCTCTTGGTCCCATATGGGGAGATAAATTGGACCTTGCCAGTGAATTGCTTATTAGCCATGGCATCGACCGTGATGGTGGCCGCCTGTCCTGCTTTCACTTTCATGATATCCACTTCGTCCACATTCCCGGTGAACCTGACATCGCTGGTGTCGATAAGCACGATTGCGGTTGAAGACGAGTAGTTCTGTGAAGAAGTCACGTTGGATATCTTGAGGTCCACCGCAACTATGGCCCCGTCCGCAGGGGCAATGATCGCCGTCTGCATGATCTTCTGCTTGGCCTGGTACAACCCGATTTCTGCGCTTTGCAGGCTGAGGTTATAATTCTGATCATCCTGCCAGCTCTGGCCTTCGTATATACGTGTCTGCGTCAGCAGCACGTCGTTGGCTACCTGCAGGTTTAGAGCGCTGGTATAAAGTTGCTTGGCCGCCTCGACCGCAGAGCAATCTTCGCCGGCTAAGTAGGTCTGCAGGTCCTGGACGGAGCGCAGGGATGACTGTAGAAAAGCCTCGCTGGTGGCCGTATCTGCGATCTCATAGGTCATCCTGCTGTGAACGGCCATGGTGCTCTTGGCCTGTTGAGAGGCGGTCAGCACTTCTTGAGCAACAGAGTCCATCTCAGTTGCAATTTTTTCGTAATCGCCCGTTTTAAAATCACTGCTGACGGCAATGAGCTTCTGCTGGTATTGCTGCAGGTAATCGACAACCTGCTGGTATTGGGGAGACAACGGCACGCTGCTGCCCGCATCCGTGTCAGAGGAATAAATCGAGTTTGATTTAGCGCCCGCCAGCGAGGCGGCGTTGGGCCTGGTCTTGATCAGTTCCTCACAAACCCGAATATCGAAATAGGTCATTATCAGCCAGTAGCCGGCATCCTTGTAGTCGGCTTGTTTGAAAAAGGCGGAGGCTTTGCCCATATCGGTTTCAGCCTCCTCGGCCATGCGGGCTATGCTCAGGTCCGCGTAATTTAACGGCAGATGGTCGCTGCCGCAGACGGCGCTGATGTTGTTCTGCGCAGACTGTGTTGAGAAAAGAGCCTGTTCAATACTGTTTATCTGCAATGCCGGATCAAGTAAGGCCAGAAGGGTACCCCGTCTGACATAGGCTCCTTCCTTGACCAGTATTTGTTGGACCTTCCCGGCAGTCCCGAATTTCAAATCGTATTCCATCGGCATCTCCAGGTTTCCATCGGTTGAAACGGTTAACTCGAGGTTGCCACGCTGCACGGTTACATACTGCTGGGATACGGCAGATTTGCTGCTGCTACAGGCGCTTAACAGGGATATCAGCACCAACACTATCAACGATATATTTACTACTTTCATTTTCATATCATTCATATCCATTAAATTCCGCCAACATTATCCGCCGCCTGGACCACCACCTGACCCACCACCGCCGGATGGAGGAGCGCCGCCTCCACCCGATGGAGGAGCACCACCTGCACCTCCGGGCCCCATATCTGTCGTTACAGGCGCCCCGGTTGTCGTTTGCTCGATGACGACCTTGTCGCCTTCCTTGAGCCCGCTGAGCACCTCGTCATACTGCTGGTTTTGACCCCCGATCGTGATCGTGGTTTTTATAGTTTTACCCGTGGCAGAGTCCAGCAAATTAGCCGAGGATGTGCCGTCTGTCATCGCGGTTACCGCCGATACCGGCACGAGAAGCGCATTCTCAATGCTGGTTACATTAATATCCGCCGAAGCGGTCAGGCCGCCTTTGAGGTCCACATCGGTGGGATCGAGGCCTATAGTGATATTAAACTTTACGATGTTGCCCGAGGTGGTGCCGTAGGGTGAGATGAAGGTTACGGTGCCCGTGAATTTTTTGCCGGAGACGGCATCCACGGAGATGGTGGCCTTCTGGCCGGTTTTTATTTTGGTGATGTCTATCTCATCTACCGTTCCTTTAAATTCTATTTGCGTAGTATCTACGATCTGTATGTCGTCCTTGGAGGCAAAGTCTTGCTCCCCGAGTACGTCGTCCGCTTTGGCGGCTACGCTTACAACGGTTCCATCGAAGGGCGCCATAATGACTGTATTGAGGAAGGCGTCCTTGCTGTCCTTCAGGCTGGCCATGGCGCTTGCAAGGCTGAGGTTTGTTGCCGCTAAGGTCTTCAAGGAGAGGCCGTTCTGCAGGACTGAATCGTTGACTCCCATTATGGCATTGCAGAGCTTCATATCATGCTCGGCGAGAATGAGATTGCTGGATATATCCGGAGAATTCAGCCCGACCTTTTCAATGGCAGTCATGGCTGCCTTCAATTTAGCTTCTGCAGAGTAGAAAAAATACAGGCTTATATCACGCCCGTAAATATCCGAATTGCCATTGGTCTTGATGAAGGCGACATTACTGTATACCGCTGAGCCTATATCATCGATTTGACTCAACAGGGCTTCAAACCGCGGGGCGGCTTCTTCAAGTTTACCCTGTGTGGTCAGGTCGCTGACCGCCTGCACTTCCGTCTGCCCCCGCTTGATCAAGTCGGCTACCGCGCGCAGCTCCACGATCAGCAGAACAGAAGAGGACTGGCCTGAATTAAGTTCAAAACCGACGATGCCCGGCAGGTCCGCAGGCACAAATGGGGCTGTGTTGCCCAGACCGGAATCCGGATTGTTGACGGTGTCGATCAGTATCCGGGAACAGGACTCCAGGTCGGATAAAGCCAGGTACAGACTGGAAACAGCAGCCGTATAGTTTTCCGCAAGGTAAAAATCATGGGCGGCGCCTATTTCATCCCTGGCCCAGTTATAAGCAATCACGGCAGTGGAGCTGGGATAATAATTGGGGAATCCTACCTGAGATACCAGCGTGGCGCGTTGATTAAGTGTGGGTATGGTCAAGTATAGAGTTTTCAAAACATTCTGGACGGCGTTGTTGGCCTTTCGTATATCCAGCGCCTCCGAGGTATCATCCAGCGTGGCCATTATCATGCCGGCTTTAACCGTATCACCCGCTTTGACATTCACCTCTTTCACATTGCCGGCCGCGCCGAAATGCAGGTCGGAAATCTCCGGCATATTGAGGTTGCCGTCTACCGAGATCGTCACATCCAGGTTGCCGCGCTCTACGGCTACCGTGGTCTTACCCAGCGAGACGGTGCTCCGGGCCTGGCTGCAGCCTGTGCCCGAGACGATCAAAATGCAGGCTAAAATGATGATGACCAATTTTCTTGAACTATCAGGCATGCTTTAATCTTCCTTATTTATGTTCTTGCCAAGTACTGGAACCTATGAATGTGGAGTACTCAGGGGTATGCCAATTCAGGCTCATGTCCATATGATATATATTGACTAAAGTTTACGGCGGAGCGCGTTCAGATGACAGTGAAAGGAATCACCTTAGAAGGCCGATCATGATGACTCACGTAATCGGAGAAAATGACGCATGTCATGTGACCGTAACGTTGATCATGACTCCGAACAGGTAACGTTTAGGGCATTGGAGAGTATAGTTTTTATTGGATTACTTCACATAAATAATATCTGCACAGGGTACATATGAACTCGTGGGCCCAACAAAGGAGAGCTAAAATGCCAAATACTGATGTTTTGGAAACAATGCAAACAACAGATATCCACATCAAGAACTTGCCTATATCTGCATGGAGAGTAGCAAGAAATGCAGCCACTTTCGAAGGACTGCCGGTGGCAGTGTGGGTTGCTCAAGCTATTCTTGAGAAATGGGAGAGACTCGACAAACAACTTGTGTAATTTCCTGGGTTATAGATGAACCATAAATGACCGGCTGCTACATATATGGCGTAAAGACGTTTTTTGCTGACGTTTGCGCTAAATGATTGGAAAACTGTGTCAAACCGTGTGATAATGGCAAAATCCATATAACTGCCAGCATTGTTTCAGCACCTACTAGGTGTCCGTTTTGCTGATGTTGATCGTGAAAATTCAAGCAGGCAGGTTGTCGGTGTTTTCAGCCCTCCACACTTTACTTGCCTTGTTTCAGCATACTTGCCTGAGAGGCAAGTAAATAAAAATTACTCTATTAATTTTCATTGGTGTAATTCTACGGTAGATTGGACTAAAATCCGGTTGAAATGAAATTTTCCTTTTAAGATAGTAAAATTATCCGTCGTTTATATCTAGGTTTTTGGGAAAGGAGGGAAGATAAATGAAT
>CAIMUM010000055.1 GCA_903844685.1 uncultured Dehalococcoidia bacterium | reverse complement strand
GGAAGGGTTATCGGTGATGGAATACTTCATGTCCACACATGGGGCGCGTAAGGGCCTTGCCGATACAGCCCTCAGGACGTCAGATGCAGGTTACCTTACCCGCCGCCTCGTAGATGTAGCGCAGGACTTGATTATTTTGGAAGAGGACTGCGGATACTCCGGTGATGGGCTGGTATTCACAACCGTATACAGTGAAAAAGAGAAGGGTCTGCTGCCTTCATTCGAGGAACGGATCAAGGGCCGCCTGGCTGCCAGGGACATCGTGGATACGAAGACCGGTGAAATCATAGTGTCCAAGAACGAGATGATCGATGAGGATAAGATAAAGCAGATCGTGCAAGCCGTGATTAAAGAGGTCAGCATCAGGTCGCCGCTCATCTGCAATTCTAAACGAGGGGTTTGCCGCCACTGTTATGGGCGCGACCTTTCCACCACGGAACTGGTTAATATAGGCTCGGCGGTGGGGATTATCTCGGCTCAAAGCATCGGTGAACCTGGTACACAGCTTACGCTACGGACCTTCCATACAGGTGGCGTGGTAGGAATGGATATCACCACCGGTTTACCGCGCGTGGAAGAGCTTTTCGAGGCCAGGGTGCCCAAGGGTAAGGCTATACTTACAGAGATAGACGGTACCGTCAACCTGAACGAGGTTGTCGAAGATGGTATTCTCAAGAGGCGCGAGATCATCATCACGCATATTGAGAAATATCCTATTGATTACGATATACCTGCCGGCTACAAGGTGCTGGCAGAAAACAATGCATATGTCAGGGGAGGCGACCCGCTGGCCGAGCCTGATGCCTCTCTGGTTAAAGCAGAGGAACAGGGGCTCAAACCTCTGGTTGCCCGTGTAGATGGTGTGACCAGGATTGAAGACGGCAAGATCATCTTGACCTACGAGGAGAAAGATGAGCGTAAATACGATGACATACCGATCACCGCGCATATACTGGTAAAGCAGGGTGACTACGTACGTGCCGGGGACAAGCTCATCGAGGGCGTCAAAGATCCCCAGGACATCCTTCATATCAACGGCCGGCAGGAAGTGCTGCGCTACCTGATAGACGAGGTACAGAAGGTGTACCGGTCACAGGGCGTGAACATAAACGATAAGCATATTGAGACCATCGTCAGGCAGATGCTGAAAAGGGTGAGGGTGGAGTTCTCAGGCGATACTGACCTGCTTGTGGGCGACCTGGTCGACAGGCTCGATTTCGAGAACATTAACGCCATGATGGAAGCCGAAGGCGGCGACCAGGCTGTGGCGAGGCCGGTCCTGCTGGGCATAACCAGGGCATCTCTCAACACCGATAGCTGGTTGGCAGCGGCGTCCTTCCAGGAGACAACCAGGGTACTGGCGGAAGCAGCCATCTGGGGCAAGACTGACAGGCTGCACGGACTCAAGGAAAACGTCATTATCGGCAAGCTGATACCGTCCGCTATAACCCTCATGCAAAAGCTGGGCAAGCCGATCAACAGGTTGCTGGAGGACAGTCCGGAGGTATTTGCAGAGTCGGCAAGCAATTTCGTGAATCCTCTGGCTGTTGACGAAGTTGAAACGGAAGAGGTGGTTGAGAGCCAGGTGGAGCAAGAATAACGCGCCTGATAATAATTGTATAGTACAGAGTTGAGTGGCCCTGCCTCGACG
>CAIMUM010000054.1 GCA_903844685.1 uncultured Dehalococcoidia bacterium | reverse complement strand
TTCGTCTGGGAAAGGTTGACCTCGATATCGGATGCCACCGCCTCAATCTTCCACGGGTTAGCCGTGCCAGGGGATGGCTCGGTCTGCCGGCTGCGCAATGTTGCCGACACTCTTTATTACCAGCGGGTCACATCGCCGTCAGCCGCTTCGGATTGGTCGACCTGGGTGTCAAATTTTGGTTCAGTGGTTGCCGGTCCTATTTCCATCACCGCCCAGGGCGCCAATGTCGTGGCCTTCGGCAGCGATGGTACTAATCTCTACCGCAGGGAGAGTTCGGACTATGGGGCAACCTGGGGAGGCTGGATTAAAATGTCCAGCGCCCGCCCCTGCGAGCGGGGATGCTCAGCGGCCTTCAAGGCTAACGGTGACCTGGCCGTTGTGCATGCCAGCGACGTCAACGACCCGACTTCGCTTTATATACAGAAAAGGGTAAGCGGATCATGGTCAACCGGCGGCGGCCAGATAGCCGGTGATCATCTCGTGTCGGCGCTGGCCCTGTACCATGATGGTGACTGGAATATCCTCGCCCTCATGCTGGACGGTACTTATATCAGGTTGGCCAGGGGTATCTATGGGGACGGTGATCAATACGCCGTGGGGGTATGGTCCGGATGGCAGTTCATCAATTCCAGCAAGGCCAGGGTCGACTTTTCGACCCAGATTGCTATGCGGCAGTTCAAGACCGGCAAGGCCGGTAAGTATATCCCCACTTATTACGAGCAGGTATCGGCCGTTAACCAGGCCAGGGCGGTTGATAACCTCGCCGTCGATGACCCTTTTATCTGCTATCAGTCTTCTATGGGCGCCCTCTATTCCTTCACCAAAGATAATGCCCCCTGGTTCTACCGCCTGCGGCCGGGCACCGAGTTCAAAGATATGGACTGGTATAAGGCCTACCCCCTCAACGTTACCACTACCTATGGCCTTGCCCTGGGCAGCGATGGCGTCTATCTTTATGCGGCAGCCCCCGATCAGGTATGGCGCACGGTATTGCCTGGGAGCTGGTCACCACCGGCGGCAGGGTCCGGAGCTGGTACCAACTATGCCGTGCCGGCGGCCGATGTGATTTTGATAAAGGAGAAGGTCAAAGATATGTCGCCCGGATCTCTGGAATTTTATCTTGATAATTCCAAGGGCAGTTACAATGCCCCAGGGACAGGCAGCGCTTCGCTTATCGCTTCGCTTAAGCGTGGCAGCCAGGTGACGCTTTCCATCGGCTATCGGGCCAGCATCGACCTGTTATCGGTTGCCGGCAAGTATTTTATTGAGGCCGTGGGGTATTCGAGAAAGCCAGGCGAAAGCCTGTTTACCATCCGCTGCGTGGACGCCTGGGGCCTGCTGGAAAGGTATGCCTTCAACCGTCCTGCGGAGTGGAACGGCGGCGCTTCCGATTTCTCAGTATATGATTTGATAGGCAAGGTCATAGCGGCCGTGGGGGGTACTCTGACCTACAAGTCCCGCAGCTCCTATATCACCGGTATCTACCCCCACCTGTCGGTCAATGCCGGGGAAAATGGCGCAGTGGTCCTGCGCAATCTTTTATCCCTGGTCCCTGATGTGATCTTTTTTATCGGCCTTACCGGTTATATCGTCTACCCCCAGGCTACGGATTCAGCGTCTTATTATCTGAGGTTCTCTTAAGGAATTTTCTGAATATGATGAGGGGACTTACGAAAAAAGCAATGTATATAATCGCTGGAACCCACCAATATTCTTTAGCTGCAAAACAGCTTATGACTATTCCGGTTACTAATAGCAAAAATCCGACTGTAAAAGTTATCCAGGCAATGAATTTATTGTTTCCCTCCTCAAACCACAGGAAACTTTCGAAAATAAAAATAAGTGAAAAACTCGCTATTTGTAGTCCTGGCGTCAGTTTAATCTCTGAGTTTATGGCAAAAAATACCAAGGCAATCACAATAATAAAGGTGCCATATAGCATAAGTGCTCTACTGGGTAGTGGTTTTGATTTCCACCATTTGAAGGCTTGGAATAAAAAAATAACACCGATACCGATTGTGGGTAATGCCGGAGCAATAAGTGTTAGCCAGTCTAAAAATCCTGTCATTACTGTTACCTCTATATTTGAGACTAACCTAAATTTGTACCTCATGTCCAGTTTTGAACGTATTTAAGGGAGTAAGAATGAAAAAGGATTTTTATCTATGGTTTCTGGTCCTGTTTATCCTGGCGGCCGGCTGCTTTGTCAGCCACCGCATGGGTTACGCCGCCGGTAAACTTGACGGTCCCATCAGGTATGTTTATTGCCACGACGGGCAATGTCAGTTTATCGATCCAGCCTGCGTTAGTCCGGATATCCGGGCGCAGCTCGAAGGAGGAAAATAACCATGGCCGAATCAGCGAAAGTCTATTCCAAGATGCCCCTTAATGCCCTGAAAAAACTCATCACCGATTTGAGCGCAGCAGGTACCGCCGTCAAGGTAAGCCTGCATACCTCGTCTTATACCCCCAGCCAAAATACGCATGAAAGCTATGCGGACCTTACCAATGAGGTCGCCAACGGCAACGGCTATACTACCGGCGGCGCTACCCTCGCCAATAAGGCGCTGGCCACCAGCACAACGGTATTGACCTTCGATGCCGATGACGTGTCATGGGCCAATAGCACCATCACCGCCCGTTATGCGGTTATTTATGACGCCTCGCCGTCAGCGGCCGCAGATAAGAAGCTGCTCGCTTATGTGGACTTCGGCGCAGATAAGTCTTCCAGCTCCGGAACTTTCCAGATCACCTGGAATGCTTCGGGCATCTTCACCATTACCGCATCATAAAAGGAGATTCGGTTGACCGTTAAACTCTTTGGCAAAGACGATACTACCGCTACATATACATCGTCTGCTAATTTTTTTGAATTAGAGCAATATGTAGCGGTAGCTTCGGGCACGTGTACCGAACTCCATTGTCATGTTATGGCAAGCAAGTCCGGCAATGTGCGTATGGCTGTTTATGCAGATAATAGCGGAGCGCCCGGCGCTATGTTGGGCTACACGGCCGCGACTGCCATTACATCGGGATCAGAGCGCTCTGTAACAATTCAACTGGTATCAAGTTTCTCAATGGTCTACGGGACGGCCTATTGGATAGCCTTTGTTACTGATACGTCCGCTCTGCTGGGGAATACGGGCGACACAGGTGTCATTGACTACAAATCATGGGCCTATGGCGCATTGCCTGATCCGGCAGGTTCCGGATGGACCTACCTGACAACTCGCAATTTCATACAGTCAGGTTGGGGTACCATTGATGTTACCGTCAACGCCCCCACCGCTACCGTCAGCAGTCAGGCATATGCCACCACCACCACGGGCGGCGCTAAGAGTTCGCCACCCACCGCCACCGTCAGCAGCCAAGCATTAGCTCCCAGCGTCCAAGATATCGGCCGCAAGCTCCCCGCCGGTTGCCACCGTCACCAGTGAAGCGCTTGCCCCCAGCGTGACGACCGGCCCGCCTCCCACTAATGTTGATGCTCCCACCGCCGTGGTTACCAGCGAGGCCGAGGTCCCCAGCGTCACGGTCACAGCCTCAGTCACCAGCTCACCGCCCACGGCCACGGTCACCAGTGCAGCGCCCGCCCCCACGGTCTATGCTGGCATTTTTGCCATCGTTAACGCTCCCACCGCTACCGTCACCAGCCAGGCTAATGCTCCCACGGTTACGGTTGCCTGGAATGCCACCAGCTCACCGCCCAAGGCTACGGCCAGCG
>CAIMUM010000053.1 GCA_903844685.1 uncultured Dehalococcoidia bacterium | reverse complement strand
GTTGAGGATGAGGGTAATGGCGAACTCGGGGCAGATCAGCTCGCAATAGCCGCAGGCCAGGCATTTGGACTCGTCCTTGATAGCGGCCAGCTTGTAGCCCTTGTAATTGAGCTCGGTGCCCATATGCAGGACCTCGCGGGGGCAATATTCCGCACAAAAACCACAGCCCTTGCACCGGATTTTATCTATATGGATGTAACCGAGCGGCTCTGCGTCGGGGTTCTGGTCAAACGGAGTTCGCCACAGCTTCATGGTTAATGCTGTAGTATACCACTGCTAAAAGTTGCAGACAATGATTAAGCCTATTTCGCCAGGCCGGAGAGGCCGTAAATGGTATTCAATAACATGGTAGCCCTCAGTCTTCCAGTTCGGCCATCGTCGTCAATAAGGGGACCATCAATGGCTCTGCAATGGTAAAGCTGTTCTTAAATGAGCGAGAGGAATCCTATCAAGTAATTGCACCAGCAGCTGGAGATACTATCCCTGTAACATTTGTTATCAATATATATAAGCCTGGGACTTACACTGTGACCATAAACAAAGTTTCAGCTGGAAGCTTGATTGTAGACGATTTTATTGATCCTGAGATCATACTTCTTATCAGCTGTGCCTTGATCTTTTCATCCATGGTATTAGGCGTTATATACACCTTGAGAAGGCGAAAGTATGGCCATTGAATATTAAATAAAAACAGTAAATAATTAAAATTTTCGATGTTGTTTATCTGGCAATTTAGATAACCCTGTTTTTAGCAATTGATCCGGGCTGATTTGTTGTTTTGTGTCAGTGGAAATGCTGAAAAGGGAACTCGCGGATTTCGCTGTCCCCAGGTTCATCAGCTATGCTATCAGCCGTTTTTCCCTGATTTTCTCTTTTGGCTCTCGTCAATCTTCTGACGCATGTATTTAAAGCCGGGAGTGATATTTGTGGTGATGCCTGTGGGCAGCAGCGTCCTGACCGGGTTGCCCAAATTGAGCCTGCCCCCTGACTTGAATAGATTCTGAACCGTGACGAAGAGCAGGCCGGCAGGCAGGCCGATAGCGATCTCGTAGTCGTAAACGCCGGAAAAGGTACGGTCTCCCATGCCTGGTATAACGATCTGAGGTATCCCGGTTATATGGGGCAGGAGGCCGCCTTTTACACATGTTTCCCCGAAACCCTCGAAGGTTGACGTCGGGTAGTTTTCACCTTCATAAGTGAGTGCCTGGATGATATGGTTGATATTTTCCCCGTTGCCAAAAACCAGGACGCTGTCCGGGATTAGCGGGGCATGTGCCAGGGGAGAACTGATGAAGCCGCAGTATTGACTCAGCTTTGGCAGGTTGCCCTTGCCGACCTGGTCAAGGCCGTGCTTCTGCCGCTTCTTTTCAGCTTCAATATCCTTATGCCAGGCCTGGAAGAGCTGGCTCTGCAGCAGGTCGTCGGCAGAGACCTCGACCCACCTGTGCGAGGCCGTGGCCGGGGTACAGAAGTTATCGTCAGCAGTCATGGCGACGGTCCATCCCCACCTGCGCGAATAGGTGAATGCCTGGCATAAACTCCATTGCTGCTTAGCCTGTGAAGGCCTTACGGCTTTGGGCGGTATTTCCGACTCGTCCCGTATATATTCGATGGCCACAGGGTAGGTCGCCAGGTGCAGCTTCTCATATAAATCTACTCCTGCTTTGCGGTAATCCGATAATTCAGCCATAAATTCACCTCATCAGACATTCGATTTGATCAGGGCCCGGGCTATGTTTTACCCAGGGATTCCCAGACAAGCTCCGGCAGCATCTTGGCCTGTTTTGACCCGTCTTTGGCCATCCCGTTTTTCAGGTTGAAGTAGCAGCCGGTACAGATATTTACCACTGTGCCTGTCTTGACTGTACCCAGCAATTGCTCCAGGTGCGGCGGGATATAGCAGCAGAACTTGTTATCGAGGTCATTTATCCTGAGGCCTTCAATCTTCTTGAGCACGCGCACGGCTGACTGGACATCCACCGGCTTGTCGGTCACCTTGCGGCGGAAGCGGTAGCATCCGGCATAATAGTCTATCTCGGTATCGAGTTTCCCGCCCGTGAAATAGCGGTCGATCAATTCGCTGCAGGAAATTACCTCGAGGTCCGTGAGGTCCATGGCATTGGCGTAATTGGGTTCACAGGCGCCACAGAAAAGGACTATGGATTTCGCCCCCAGCTTTTTGGCCTGCTCAAAGTTCTTGACTATCAATTTGCGGGATATCTCCTTAAAACGGGCGATATCCTCCTCGTTTTTAGACATGACTGCCGGCTGGCCGATGGGCATCCAGCCGCAGCAATATTCTTTCTCGAGCAGCGTGTAGCTGACCTTATAGTGGTCGAGCACATTTTTAAGTGCTTTCAGTACGTGCGGCATACCAACGGGCTGAAAACAGCCGGCAATGATCACATATTCGGCTTTCCGGCCTACCGGGAAACCGATCTCGTCCAGGATTTTACGTTTCTGCTCACCCGTCTCATGGCAGGGGCCGTATTTTTCAATATTTTCTACAGCTTTTTCATTTATCATGTGTTTTACCTCTCCTTTTTCTTTGCAAAACGGCCTGCGAAATTCATTATGTCAGAGTAAAAAGTTGTTTTACTACCTTGCCGGATCAGTTGTCCCCGCCCTGTTTTAATGCGCTTAAGCCGTAAAATCGGCGGTGTCACTGGTTGGGTCAAGGCGCTTTTTCTTTTTCTCCCGGTCGAACATCGCGGTGAGGACCCATTTAAGGTCGTAGACGGCCGGGTCTTTGGCCTCCTTGCCTTTTAGACCGGCTCTGGCGGCAGCCCTTGTGGCCTTCTGCGCGCCGTTAATATTCAATTTGAGCCGGTGGTTTAAGTAAGCTCAGCCTACTTTCATCCCACCCTTGCCGATATCGTAGATCTCTTCGATTTTAACCTTGATGGCAGCCTTGGGTGGCGCCGGCAGCTTCAGGAGTTCGCCAAACTTGACGGCTTCATCATAGAGGGAGCCGGAGGTTACTATCTCCGCCTTGCCCTCAAAACGGTAGCCCTTGAATTTGGTGGAGTCTGCCACAGCAATGGCTATCCAGGGGTTACGCTGAACATTGGCCCAGGTGCGGTTGCCAAACAACTCGAAATAGGCTATGTGCTCGTCATCCAGGATCTTGGCAGTACCCTTAAGGGCCAGGTTGGGCCGGCCGTCCACGCCACTGGTCGCCACCCAGGTCTGTTGGCCTGTTATCACTGCCTTCATTGCGTCAGTTAACTTTGCCATAACTTTACCCTCCTCTTGCTACAAATGAATTATTAAATTACCTGTAATGATGGCCAATTATACCAGTAGTTAGCGGGGCCAAATCTCAAGACCTTTCCCTGCATCTTAGGGCATCGGTGTTTTAGCTGCTGGTGACGGGATTCTTTTTCCTCTTTTTCTTAGGCGGCAGTATCATTGCCGACAGATACGAAGGATTAATCAATAGGGGCGCCAGCGCTTCCTTGCCCTTCAGTCCGGCCTTGGCACAGGCATTTTTAACCTTAATGCGGTAGATGAGGTCTTTGAACTCACCAATGGGCTCATAGCCGAAGTAGTCCTTGAACCACAGTTTGCCTGATGCCTGTGCGTCTTTTATCATCTCCGCCGGGTGTACACGGCGCTTGTATTTCTCTTTGAGCGCGAGGGCCTCCTCGTAGGTATCCACGTGGATCATCTTCCAGTCAGGGTCAGGCACCACGTATCCGCTGCCGGTGAGCATGTCATAGCGTTTCTTGGTTTCATCGAAGTCCCAACCGCAGACCATCATGCACTGCGAGCAGGTTATGAGGTTGGGGTCTCTTTCCAGTCCTTTGAACCCCATGTTTGCGTAGAGCTTGAGCATTATCTGCCGGCGTCCTTCTTCATCCCTGGGAAGGTGCTGGTAATCGGGCAGGAAATCCTCGACTTCTTCCCGGGGATAGAGGTCCCTGGCAACGTGCCTGATGACATCGAAGCGCAGCGTGCTGTCGCCGGTCCTGCCGCCCACCCGCATATAAGTTGACCGTATTTCCTCCCTCTTGCTGGGGTCAGGTTGTTCATCCATCCATTCCTTTATCCAGTGCTGACCCCAGTTGGTCCATTTCTTATCCCTGGAGAGGGCGTGTAACCCAAAACAGGGGGCGTTGCAGAAATCAAGGTTATCGCGCTTGCCCCGGGCATGCAACTCGCCGTTGATCAGCAGGTATTCTTCATCATCATCCCTGAACATGCCCATGGTACATGATTTATCGCACAGCTTGCAGGTCTTACAGCGGTTGTCCATGACGAAGCGCGGCGGCTGTACCGGGTCGGATTTGAGTTTGGCGTTGGTAACAACCGTATCCAGTACGATGCAGGCGCCGTATTCTTTGGTAACCAGGTTGCCCGACAACCCGAAGCTGCCCAGGCCGGCCACAACACCTCCGAAGCGGTGAGAAAAAGTGGGCCGTACCATAAATGGGTCCATACTCCGGCGGTAGGTATTATTGGGGGGAACTACCTTTGCCTTATATCCCAGGCTACTAATATATCCGGCGATCTCCGTGCAGATACGGTGCGCACGCTGGTTTTTAATGGCCTGGTCGATATTATGCGGCACCGGGGATATCTTGCCGAAAAATTCGTAGATGGCATTGACATCCAGGGGCAGCGCTATGGATACAATGGATTTGGCGCCACGCATGATAAAGCCCGGGTCGAGCGAAGCGGGACCATCCATGCGGTCGGGCCCGGCAACGCCCACCAGCTCAGCGCCGGCTTTTTTGGCGAAATCCTTGATGTTTTCCTCTAAACTCGGCATGAAAGAGACCTCCTGGATAATATATTATTTTAAGTACAGCTAATTAACGCCAGAATCATTTCAGTAAAGCTGTCTATATACCTGTCCAGCGTGTAGTTCTTTTTAAATTGCCAGCGTTTTAACGCCCACATATCACCCATGGAAACAATCGTGCTAGCCACCAGGTCAATGTTAGAAGCAGTGAATATGTGAGCCTTACAACCTTTCTGAATTATACGGATGAACGCATCATGCATATGAGAATTTACTTCGATGACCGGCAGACGAAGCGATGGCGCTAAGCTGCCCATCTCCTTATAAATAAAGACGGTACCTTCCCAGTTAGCGTGGTGATATCGGATGTAGAGGTCAATAGCCGCCTTGAGCGCTCCCAGAGGCTCCAGGGAATCGCATAAACCGTTGATTTCTTTTATCAGGCCACGAACCTGGGATATGCCCTGGTTGAAGGCAAGGTAAATAATGTCCTCACGCGTGCCAATATAATGATAAAGGTTGCCAATGGTCATGTCGCTGGCCTTAGCTATCTCCCTGATGCTGGTTTTCTGAATGCCCCTGGCGGCGATCAAATGCAGGGTTGCCTCGATAATCTGCCGGCGCCTCTCCTCAACCAGGCCGTTATTCGGACTGAAGGTTCTTACAGTTGACAATTCGGCCTTCATAATGTTAGTATCGTCGAACAAATGTTAGATATTGAACATTTGATAGATTAGACTATTTATAAAATTTAGTCAAATGCAAGTGTAAAGCAGTGAAAAATGTGTGATATGGACCGGGTGGTCCAGTTCATCCCGCAGGGCCGGCGAAAAATTAACTCAGAGGATAGGAGATAACATGCCAGTCATCAGGACACCGGATGAAAGGTTTATCAATTTACCGGGCTATCCATACAAGCCGCATTACATGGATATAAAAGGGATGCGGATCCACTATGTGGATGAGGGCAAGGGCGACCCCATTTTGTGTGCCCACGGTGAGCCGTCATGGTCATACCTGTACCGCAAGATGATAGATATCTTTGTAAAGAAGCACAGGGTGGTTGCCATGGACTTCGTAGGCTTTGGAAAGTCGGATAAATACACCGAGAGAGACGAATACTCCATAAAAATGCATATGGACACACTCATTAGTTTCATTGAGAAGCTGGACCTGCGCAATATTACACTGGTATGCCAGGACTGGGGCGGGCTTATCGGGTTGCCGGTTGCCACTATCCTGAAAGACCGCTTTGCCAGGCTGGTGATCATGAATACCGGCCTGCCCAACGGCGACAATGTGCCCGACGCTTTCATGCAGTGGAGGGTGGCGGCAGACCAGATGGGCGAGAAAGAGCCGAAGAAACTGCTTGATATCTCGTTTAGTATGGGATTTGCTCAGAAGTTAGCGCCTGAAATTAAGGCGGCGTATTATGCGCCTTTTCCCGAGGACAGGTATATGGCCGGCGCTGCCAAGTGGCCGCTGCTGGTGCCTGTAAGCCGCGATGACCCGGGTGCCACGATCATGGACGACGCCAGGAAAGTCCTGAAGACCTGGCAAAAGCCGGTGCTGGTGATGTTTTCCGACAAGGACCCGGTCACAGCTGGCGGGGACGGATTTTTCCGCCACATCATTCCGACAGCCAAGGACCAGCCGGAAATAACCATAAAGGATGCCGGGCACTTCCTGCAGGAGGACAAGGGCGAGGAGGTAGCGGAACAGATATTGAAATTCATCGAGCGCACACCATTATAGTGGTAATGCGAAACAAAGGGGTATGAAAGTTACCTTCGAATTCATTCGCACCAATGGTATCGGCCTGCCCACAGCGTTTGCCGGACTGCTATCAGGCTGCTTTGCTCTTATGCTCAGGTGCAGGAATCAGGGATACAAAAAATAGTATCAGTATCAGCGGTAGCAACGCCTTATTCCCGATCGCTTCGGGCGGAGTATGTGATAATAAGCTCGGAGCAATGGGTTTGAACACGGGTATGAGGAATAACCCAAATTCTTCAAAGAACAACAAAAGAATCATTAAAGGTATCAGATTCCTGTAGCGGATCAAAACGATCCATAGTATCACTGCAAAAATTAATTGATAAAGCCCGGTCCAGGCAAACGTAAATATGATTGCGCTATTGGCATCCCCCGGAATTACCAGGCCAGCTATCGTATTAGAACCACCATCAGGCAAGAATATATGAATTAGTGAACGTATTGTCGATACAATAGCCAGTAACACAGCAACAACAACTACCCCTTTGTAGCCTTTGTAGTCATTTTGCGCTTCAGGTAATAAAGGCAAAAACTTCATGCAGAAATACCCCCTGATTTATCGTGATACCGGTTTTTCTCGAACGAGGCTATTTAATTTCAGCTGTTATTTTTGGCCAGCTCTTTCTGGTAGGCCTTCCACCCCGGGCACCAGGTGGTGTGCCATTTCCAAATCTTACTCATGATCGCCTGGGGATTCTCCTCGGCCTTCTTCTTCATCGAGCAAGTTGCGCATTTTGACGCCATCATTTACTCCTTTATCTGTATATTTGTTTTATTTTATTACCGGGTGTTTCCCAAACCATTTCCACTTATCATATTTTTATCGTGCAGTCCATACTGGTAGCCTCTTCCGAAGGATGCATCACGTATTGTCGCTGTGACGGAAGCCGGCGGTGTCGGTCACATACTGGATTACCCAGTCGCGACCGGTTTGGGGCGGATGATGCTCGGTCTCGTTGCGCACGAGGGTCAGCGACTTTGAAGGGCACTTGTAGGCGCAAACGCCGCAGCCGATACACAGGTTGGTGTTAGCAGATGCCAGCTTCCCGGTTTTATTGATGAGGGACTTCTCCTTCCCGCCCTCTCTGGCCACCATGGTTTTTCTGCCCCTTGCATCGGGAGCATCTTTTAGTTTCAGTGCGTCCATGGGGCAGCGTTTAACGCATAAACCGCAACCGGTACATGTAAGATCTTCAGTATGGATACGGTAGTTCGAAGGGTTAATAGTCCCGCCATTCTTGAGCTGGCGTAACCCATCAAACCACATGCAGCAGCAACTGCAGCAATTACAGATCGTGTCCGTGCCCATCTGCTGGTTACTAATGCCGTGCACCAAGCCAAGGTCGGCGCAATGGCGCAATGTGTCGGCGGCCTCCTGCTTGGTGATCTCCCGCCCCATGCCGTTATCTACGATATAATGGGCCAGGCGATCAAAGTGCAGGCAGACACTCGACGGGTACTTGCAGTCGGGAGTGTGCTCGGCCAGGTTTTTTCGCTCGCGGCAGCCGCAATGCGTGACGCAGAAATATGTGTAGGAATCGAGCATCTTCTTTACATCTTCGTAGGGCAGTATCCGCCTGTCATCTTCCACGGTCTGCTGGATGGGGATAACGCGCAGGCCCTTCTCCTTGACGTATTCCCAGGGTGCCATGAACTCCGGTCCCCAGCTTTCCATCAATGCGGCGAAAGCTTTGTTTTCAGGAGTGGCCGCCGGCCCTGGCCATCCCCACGTGCGTAGGCTCGTATAGATTTCATTCAAGAGGTAATAACGCTTGTCATTTTTCGTGAAACTGTACAGCAGACCTTTCCTGGTCATCTCGTCAATTTTTTTCGTGAGTTCGTCAATTCCCGTATTCTTGAAACCGGCAAGCTCCTCGAGTGTTTTTGGCGAGAGAGGGAAGCCCGTCAGATAGTCTGCTTCCTCAGTGGTGTAGCGGTAGGCAATCATCATGATAGAATTGTCGGTGATGGGCTGGCTATACCACGATGTGCACATCCATTTCAGAAGATTCGTGTAAATTTCCCGGTCTGTTGCGCTTAGCTCCGACGCCTTCTTCGCCATATAAACGGCCCTCCTGAAAATTATTTGGGCATATATGAAGCCAACTAAACCGCTTGACCAAATTAAGAGGAATTGTTAATCTATCAAATGTTCGACATGCTGGCGTGAGATCATTTTAGTACAACTTTACGAAAATGACAACGGCGCGAACTGAAATAGAAGAAGACCCATTGAAGACGGCAGCAGTTCGGACTTTCATCTCTAATGGTGAGCTAGTTGCGGAAAGGCGCGAGCATATAGCCAGGGCTGATGTAGAAAAAAGAGTGAGGGAGAAAAGGACATGAAAATATTGATAACTGGATGCAGGGGTGGAATCGGGCTTGATGCTGCCCGCAATCTGGCTGCCAGAGGGCACACCATCTATGCTACGGTGCACAATGCCGCGTCGATTGAGAGCGTCTGGGCCGCGTTCGGGGAAAATAAGGCGAACGTGACTGTCGAGAAACTCGATGTTATGGATGCGGCAGACATGCAAAAAGCCGGCCAGTGGGACATAGACGTCCTGATAAATAATGCAGCGATCGGCGATTCCGGGCCGCTGGCCGAGATTGACCTTGAGAGGGTCAAACGTGTCCTGGACGTAAACGTTTTCGGCGCCCTGGAGCTTACCCGCAGATTTATTCCCCGGATGGCTGAGAGGCAAAAGGGAAGGATCATATTCATCGGCTCAATGGCCGGGCTCATGCCCACCCCTTTCCTGGCTCCTTATGGTATGTCGAAGTTCGCACTTGAGAGCGTGGCATTTTCTCTGCGCACCGAGTTGAAACCGTTTGGCATCGACGTTGTCATGGTCAATCCCGGGGGCTACCACACCGATTTCAACCAGAAGAACATCGGCAAGAAATACGAATGGATAGATTCCAGCGTACTTTACAAGGGGCACATGGACGTTATCAAGAAATCGGAGTCTATGATCATAAGGTCAGAGATGAAGGATACGGCCAGCATAGCCCGGCAGATTGTCAGGGCTGTTGAGGATAAGAAACCCAAACGGCGCTACGTAGCGCCTGTATGGCAGTGGTGGTTGATCCCGCTGCTGAGAGAACGAGCGTAGTTGACAGTAATGATACAGAATTGGGTGCAAGGGAAACCGGTGAGCTAGTCATCAAGGGACCGACCGTAAAAAGGACCTCATCATCCGCGGCGGCGAGAACGTGTCTCCGGGAGAGGTGGAAGACGTTGTCTGTAATCATCCCAAGGTGGCCGAGGAAGCCTGCGTGGGCATCAGCAACCGGGTGTATGGCGAGGAGATCAAGGCCTACGTAGTATTAAAGCAGGGGGGAATTTGCACGGAAGCTGAGATAATTGAATTCTGCAAGCTGCACCTGCCGACCTTCAAGCAGCCCAAGAAGGTGCAATTCATCGAGGCGATCCCCAAGAATATGCTGGGGAAAATGCTACGGGCCGAGCTGCGCAAACTGGGATAAAAGGACGGGCGGCGGCTTGACAAAAATGCCGGGCGTGTTAAAATAAATGACTGGCGGTCAGTCATTTATTTATGAATAATTTAAATCAAAATGTGAGGATTCCGGTGAGGACTGGCTGTTCGATGTAACTGCATATAAAATTTTTGTGGAGGGAAGCTGATGAACCTGGCTAACTTGTATGAAGATGGGTTACGGAAATTCGGGGAATACGATGCCTGCTATTTTGAAGGCAAATGGTATACCAATGCAGAATTGAACAGGATGGCCAGCCGCCTCGGCAATGCCTTGAAGTCGCTGGGCGTAAGGAAGGACGACCGTGTAGTTACGCAATTACCTAATTGTATCGAGATATTTGTGGCATTCGACGCAGTCTACAGGATAGGTGCAGTCATAGTCCCGATGAATCCTATACTCAAACCTGACCAGATATCATATATTTACAAGGACTGCGGAGCCAAAGTGACCATCACCACCTCGGATTACTTGCCCTGGGTCCGCGCTGCCCAGGAAAATGCCCCTGATCTGAAGCATATCATGCTCATTGATAAAACCGACGTGCCGGAGACGCTGTATTATGGCAAGCTGCTACAGGATAGCAGCGATGTGTGCCGCATCGAGGATATGGATAATGAAGACCTGGCAGCTCTCATTTATACTTCCGGCACAACGGGCAATCCCAAAGGCGTGATGCACACCCACTACACGCTCTGGATAAACGCGGTCTGCTTTGCCGATTTCCAGTTCCTTTGTGCTCCCACAACTGTGAGTAATACAGTACGGCAGATGGATGAAAAAACTCACAGGATGGTGGAAGCAGAGCAGATGGTGACCGGGTCCAACCGGAATATACTGTTCCTGGCGGTGTTACCTCTTTCCCATTCGTATGGTATCGCTTTCCTGAACTTCGGCGCCCTGATAGGCGGGAGGTTCGCCGTGATGAAGTGGTGGAACCCGGCGGAAGCCCTGAGGCTGATACAGGAACTGAAAATAGGCTACGTTGCCTTTGTGCCAACCATGTATGTACACCTGCTGGACCACCCGGACCTGGATAAGTATGACCTGTCGTCCCTCAAGTTCTGTGCCTGCGGGGCCGCCGCGCTTGATCCGGGTGTCGGCCTCAAGTGGAAGGAGAAGGTCGGTGTGCACATCGACGAGGGTTGGGGCATGACTGAATCGGGGGCTACCACGTCAGGCAACCCAGGATCAGCCCCGCCGAAGTACGGCTCAATAGGCATCAATATGCTGGCCTGCAATAAGATGAGCGTCTTCGATAGTAATGACCGTGAATTGCCGGCCGGCGCTACCGGTGAGCTGGTGATTAAAGGAGCGGCTGTTATGAAAGGGTACTGGAACCTGCCGGAGGAAACGGCGGAAAGCCTCAAGAACGGCTGGCTGCATACCGGTGATATCGGCCATAGGGACGAGGACGGCTATTTCTATATAACCGACCGCAAAAAGGACCTCATTATAAGAGGCGGCGAAAACATATCTCCCAAAGAGGTCGAGGATGTCCT
>CAIMUM010000052.1 GCA_903844685.1 uncultured Dehalococcoidia bacterium | reverse complement strand
GACACCTGCTTCCGGCTGCTGCCGGCCCTGTATTACAGGCAGGCTGCCATCGGGGGCGAATTTGAGTTCGCTGCCGTTCAGCAGGACTTCTTTGCTGAAGATATCCGGCGTAGTGAACTCATAAATCTGGCTGCTATTGCTCTTGATGGCGGGGAAAGAGATAGCGGCGCTGCGCTGGTGGTCGAGATTGATGAGCAGGACGGTCAATGAGCCCGGCTCATCGCCGACGCCGCTGTGCGCATAGGCGCGTAATTTTCCGGACGGGTCTCCACTGACCTTCACGTCGTAGACCCGCGTGCCCATCAGGCGTTTCCAGAGCAGCGAGTTCCAGTAATCCGGCCTGGGTGCAAGGTCTGAATCGTCGATCATTCCGTAGTTCATGCCGGTAAGGCTCTGGCGCACCACGGTATCATGGCCGGCGTGGGCCAGTAGACCGAGCTGATCCATCCACCACAGGCCGCCCAGGTAAACATCTGAAAGCCCCGGCTCTCCGCCGAACTGGGCATTGCCGGTTTCTCCCAGCCAGATCGGCTTTCCCGGTGCATAGAGATCACGCCATTGTTTGATCTGCTCAGCCCAGTGTTTGGCCTCATCTAAGTTTTTTGGGTCGAGCAGGCGTGATGGGAAAGCGCGTCTCGTGGCAATCGGGCCCCGCCTGGATTGCTGTGGGTAATAGTGCCACGATACTAGGTCTATTTTGTCGTTAGATATTTCCAGGTACTGGGGCATATAGCCGTAGAATAATGACAGCGGCTCGCCCAGCAGCGGCCAGAAAGCGCTGCCCTGCCCGGAAAAGTGGGATGATGGCATGTATTGCTTGACCAGCGCACGGGCGGCCACCAGGTCTTTATCGTATTGTTGGGGAGAGACCTGGGCCTTTATCCCGTGGACGAACCAGAAGATATTCAATTCGTTGCCCAGCTCCCAGAGTGCGACATGGTAACCATGTTCCGCGGTGTATTTGAGCAACTCGGTCGCATTTGTGCCGTCCCAGCTGCCATCTGCCTTCCTGGAGGCTGGGCCAGCGTTAAGTGTGAATACCAGTTGCAGCCCGTTGCGGGTGGCAAAGCCATTCACGTTGTCCCACTGTTTGGCGGTCATGACCGATTTATACCCTGGTGGCGCATTGGGCTGGAAGTCAGATGTGTCCTGCATCGCGTAATAAATCTTGTCTGCCTCGGAGCCGCCAATGCGCAGGTAGGCCGGGGCCAGATTCTGTACCATTGAGTCGAGCCGCGGCTGGTTGAAATCGAAGACCGGCGCGTGCACGGTGCCGGAACCAACTTCCGTTCCGCTGGCTGCCGGATTCCACCACTTGCCGCCCACAACTTGCGAGGAATCAATGGCAAAGGAGATATACTCTTTGGAAACTATATTGACCGGGACACCGATATCGACGCTGATCTGTGCCGTGTACGTTTGGCCGGCTTCCGCGCCTTTGAAACTGATGTCCGTTTGCAGTATTTTCGGCTCCGGCTGAGATTGGCCGGCGATTAAATCGATCAGGTTGCCATTGGCATTCCACATGGCAAGTGAAACTATCACGGCCAGTAACACCGGCACCGAGACGACAGCGATAAGCCATTTTTTCATAATATTCCATCCATCCTTTGGGTAATCGTTTTAAATAATCCGGTTTTAATTGAAATATGACATAACCGTGTGCAGGAGTATCCTGACCTGGACTTCCATGGGCACATCCAAACCCCCAGATTTGCCCGCTGTGGGTTTGAAGCTCACTATCTCCGATAAGGCGGTCTCTTTCCCATTGCTGTCCACGGCGGCCACAGCAGCGTAATAGGTAGTTGCCGGATTAAAAGTTGTGCCGGGGCTCAATTCTTTCACTACAAGGGTCGATTCCTTGCCATCCTGCACGTACATCTGGTTGAGGCTGGTATTGTCCGTGCCGCAGTAAATGTGGTAAGCGGCGGCGTCGGCCTTCGGTTTCTCCCAGTGGAAATATACGCTGCCGTTGTCGTAAGCGGCCAGGAATCCCAGCGGTGTCTGCAGGTCTGGCGCTGTGCCAGGGCATCCCAGCATATTGGCCGTTATTGTAAAGGGTGGATGGGCATAGGCTATTAACTGGTCACGCATTACGGTGGGCAGATCCCGCCCGTCAAAAAAGCTCACCATCAGAGAGAAGTCCGATGTATATCCGCTAAAAGTGCAGGCGGAAGTCTGGTACTGGTCGCCGGTGGAGAGCGCCATTAAATATCCATCGCCGGTGCCCCAGGTGGGCTGTACATACTGCTTGCCGAAATAGGTGCCGAAGGGGTTGAGCTTCAGGCTGAACCCGCTGGACGGGTCGTAGTTAACTTTCAAGGGGCAGAAGGCGAAGTTGGAAAGCCGCGACGTATCCATGGCCACTGCCAGTCCTCCCTTTTCACCCGCCACTGCCACATACTCGGCGGTGATGTGGTTGTTGACATTGGCCAGGTCAAGGTTCTGCGGGGAGGCCTTGAAATAATCAACCAGGTAATCGGATTCCACGCCCAGGAAGTTGCGCTTGATCACCTTGAAAGGTACGTCCTTAGTGGCGCCCTGTGAGAAATTGATCTCTGCGGGCGCTGCTTCCTGCCATTTGGAGTCGTAGCGGCGCGCCAGCGCGGCATTGGCAGGTTTGAAAATGTCTTCACGGGGCGTATCAGGATAGGTCACATTTGCGTCAACGAAGACGGCCGGCACGCCTTCAACCAGCGCCAGCCGGTAATCAACTATGCCGTTAACGGTTCCCTCCACCGGCAGGCTGAAGTTGCCCTTCAGCCGTAAAGCCGCCACACCATTTGAGCCATCGCTTTCCACGCTGGCCTCCAGGCTGTCCGGCCTGTACCATTTCCCGCCGTAGTTGATACCGGGCAGGAAGCTGCCCGCGTCAAGGCGCCGGATACCACCGGACGTCACGGTGACTATTTGCCCTTTATCATTTAGCTCGACCGAGACCAGGCCGTTAGTCAGTTTGAGGGGCGTGCAGGCTGTGGAGGGTTTACTGTCTTTGAGGGCCGGACCGGTATAAAGGTTGTAAACTCCATCCGGCAAGCTGCTGCCAGCAGGGACATGCAGTTTGAGTGAAGTGGTAACGGCTGACCCGCATCTTTCCAGGGAGACCAGCGGGGCGGGTATCGGCTTGCCGTCCCGGCCTGATATATAAAACAAATTGTTAGCGGGCACCCGTCCGGCCATGCTGAGGTCGATAAACTCCCCGTATACTGGTGCTGTAACAGATGGTTCCCGCACCAGCATGAATGAGCCTATCTTTTCAAATGCAGCGTCCGTTGCCGCGGGTAATGGGTGTTGTTCCAGGTACACCCTGGCCGCCGCTTTGGCAGTTTCGCGGGCGGATGCCGAAGCAGTTGTCAGATCGTTGATAATGGATTCAACCACGCGCTCGCGTGAACGTGCCAGGAAGGGTGTGGCCATCCCGAAATTGGTAGTGGACATTAAACGCATCCGCAGCTCGTACGACTGGTCGAGGAGGGCCTGCACGCCGGGCGGGACCGCGGAACCCAGTAGCCCGTAAATCTGGCTCACCTGGCTGTGCGCCCGGCGGTCATCGGCCACGGCTGACCAGTAATCGGTGCTGTAAGCCTTTTCAGCCCAGCTTGAATAACCGTCGAAGCTGCCGTCGGCGGTGTCCTGCCCGAAGCTGATTGTGCCCACCGGCTTATGATTTTTCATATACTCGGTCAAAGTGGTGAAATTGACATAATCGAGGTCGGAAACGCTGTCCACAAGCTGGTTCAGGCCGCCGGTGTTTGGCAGCCAGGAGAGGTAGGAGGGCAGTTTATAGCCATACCAGTAATCATCGTCGGCGTCCGTATTCAGGAAGAGCAGGACGTCGTTCTGTATATTGCCTTTCAGTTGCTCGCGGTGGAGCATGGAGACCCACTGCCGGATGCCGATGTTCTCGGCCATGTCGCCATGGTTATAAGCGGGGATGATGGTGATGCTCTCGCCGGTATCTTTATTCAGATAGGTCAGCGGGTTATGCGCCTCTTCCAGGGTGAGTTCGCGCCCGAAGACACGGAAGGCGTCGAAAGTGATGGCGCTGTAATAGAGCACCACTCCATCTATGCCCATTTCCTTGTAAAGGCTGAAATTGCCCGGCGTGGTCATCATCTCCTGCGGCCGCACGTAATGCCCCCATGTGCCAAAGAGATCCTGCAGTCCGCTGCCCTTATCATTGGTAATAGCACGTTTGACTGAGTCCCGGAATTCGTCCTCGGTCAACGCCGATGAAAGGGCGTTGTTATAGGACATCAGGATCACCTCGTCGCCATTTTCCTTCACGCGGCGCTGCAGGTTGCTGATAATATCGGGCGCGTAGCGGGGAAGCTGTTCCTGCAGGGAAAAGAGATTCTCGATATCCCAGACGCCTTTTACTGGGATTCCCCTGCTATTTTTCTCATCCAGGGTACTGATGATCTTGCGCATGACCCGGATATCTTTGCCGAAGCCGGCCTCATCGTTTGTATCGACACGGTAGGAATGATAGAGGTTGCCATGGAAGCCGAATGCCACGTACACCTTGTGGTCGGTCTGCCTGCCGATCAATTCGAGTTTGGGAATGGCATAGGCTGCCAGCAGCACGATCAGCAGACCGGCTATGATTGACCAGGTGATCAGTGCGGCTCTTTTTTTACGCGGCATGGGTCGCCTCCTCTATCTGAAACTTATGCGCCTACAATACGAGGCATTCACTCGGCGTTGGCGCTTACCAGTATACGGCCATCTACCACCAGGTAGCCGTCTCCATCGTTCAATACCTTGACCGGGTTGAGGTCCATCTCGAGTACCTGCGGATGGTTCTCTACCAGCGCTGAGATCCGCAGCAGCAGATCCTCGATGGACGGTATATCCGCCCTCTTTGAACCCCTCCACCCCTCCAGCAACTGGTAGGCCTTGACCGCCCTGACCATATCGTGTGCGTCTAAATCCGTCAGCGGGTGGATGCTGAAGGTTACGTCCTTAAAAAGCTCCGCGTATATCCCGCCCAGGCCGAACATGATGAGCGGGCCGAAGGCGGGATGCTGGGTGACGCCGACGATGACCTCGATGCCGCCCTGCACCATTTTCTGTATGATGACGCCCTGCATATCCTCCGGCTTGCCGATACGTTGCACGTTGTCGCTGATGCGGACGAAAGCCTTCTCTACCTCGCCGCGGCTCCGGCAGTCGAGTACCACGCCTTCCACATCCGTCTTTTGCGAGATAGTGGAGGATAGTATCTTCACGGCAACCGGGCACCCCACCTCTTCAGCGGCGGCTGATGCCTCAGAGGGCGTTTTCGCCAGCTTAAGAGTGACGAACCTTATGCCGTAGCAATCGAGCAGGCCGAGGATGGATTCAGCATCGAGCCAAACCTGGTCTTTGCCTGCTTTTACAAGAGCCGATTGGATGATGCCTTCGGCCTTTTCCTTATTGATATCTGAGAACTCGGGGATCTTGCCGGTCGGCTTTCTCAACCGCTGGCTGAATTCCAGCGCGCGCGAGAGCGCGCCGGCAGTCGACTCAGGGAAGGCAAAGGAGGGCACGTACCTGTTTTCCCTGGAGCCGAGTTCTATGCGTGCGCCTCTCAGGCCGAGAAACGAGGTAACCAGCGGTTTGCCGCGCTCGCGGAATAGCGGCGCGACCTCCCTGATGATGGCCGCGAATTCCTCTGACAGCTTCAAGATGGGCGGTATGAAGATAACCACTACTATATCAATGTTCTCGTCGGCGAGCAGCAGTTTCAGCGCGTCCCGGTATTGAGGGATGGCAAATTCCGGTGACATATCGATGGGGTTGGAGGAGTTGGCACGTGGGGAGAGCAGCGCCTTAAGCTGCGCTGTTGTATTTGAGGATAGGACGGGTATCTCCAGTCCCCGCGCCTTGCAGGCATCCGCGGTGAGCAGTGCAGGTCCGCCGGCGTTGGAGATGATGGCTACCCTGTTGCCCAGCGGCAGGGGCTGGTTGGCCAGCAGGCTGCCGGTATCGAAGAGGTCTTCCAGCGTATCGGCCCTCAAGATGCCCGCCTGCTTGAAGAGCGCCTCGGTGGCGGCCTCGTCGGTAGCCATGGAGCCGGTCTGCGAGTTGCTGACCCTCATTTGCAAAGGTGTGCGGTTGCTGGTCACCGCAACTACCGGCTTTTTGGCTGTGATGCTGCGCGCGATGCGCGTGAACTTCCGCGGGTTGCCGAAAGATTCAAGGTAAAGCAGCACCACGTCGGTGTCGGGGTCGTCCTCCCAGTATTGCAGCAGTTCGTTGCTGGAGACGTCCGCGCGGTTGCCGATGCTGACGAAGGTGGAGAGGCCGATATTGAGGTTGGTTGCGTACATTAAGATGGCTGAGCCGAGGACGCCGCTCTGTGTCGCGAAGGCGATGTTGCCGGGTGGTGGCACAACGGCCGAGAAGGTGGCGTTCAGGTTTATTTCGGGGTTGGTGTTGATCATGCCCATGCAGTTAGGTCCCAGCATGCGCATTCCGTAGTTGCGGATGGTGTTGACGAGCTTGTTCTGCCGTTCCATCCCGTCCGCGCCGATATCGGAAAAGCCTGACGTGAGTACCACCACGCCCCTGACGCCCTTGTGGGCGCATTCCTCCACCACCTGCTGCACCTTGTCGGCAGGTATGCTGATGATGGCTAGGTCTATATCGCCGGGGATGTCCAGGATGGATGGGTAGGCTTTGACGGCGGCTATCACCTCGGCGTTGGGGTTGACCGGGTAGACTACTCCCTTAAAATCCTGCTGGATAAGGTTGCGGAAGACGAAGTTGCCGATAGTGTTGGGCCGGCGCGAGGCGCCGATCACCGCTACCGATTTAGGGTTGAGGAAAGCGCGCAGTGACGCTATGGAGGTGAACTTCTCGCGTTCAGACGATTTCTGCTCGACCACGTCCGTGGGGGCGAGGTCCATGATGCCTATGTAAGTTGTGCCCTGGTACTGGCGCTGCATGTTGAAGCCGCTGTTGATGAGCACGTTCATCATATCCTTATTCTCGGCCAGCACTTCGGCCTCGAACATGGTGATGCCCTTGTCACGCGCTGCATAAGCAAGCTGGTCCAGCAGATGTGTGCCGATGCCCAGTCCCTGGTACTTGTCCTCAACCTCGAAGGCGATCTGCGCCCGGTTGGCGCCCGGCTGCCGCGCGTAGCGGCCTACCGCTATGATGCGTTCCTCCGGTCCCTCGCCCAGCGTTCCCACCAGCGCGAAAGTATCCACGTAGTCAACCGTGCAGAAGCGGCGCGCCTCCTCCCTGGACATGTGCGTCAGCACGTGATGGAAGCGCAGGTAAATGGTCTGCTTGCTCATGCGGCTGAAAAGCGCCAGCAGCCTCTCTTCGTCAGACATCTTTATTGGCCTCAAATGCAGGCTCGAGCCGTCCTTGAGGGCCACGCTTATCGAGTATTTCTCGAAGCTTTTACCGTCCAGTTCCGCCGTCATCGATGCTCTCCATTATTAATAGCCTGAAAGCGCCAGTACGTCTATATTATACCGAAACCGGGGAGATGGATATCCTGGCGTCCGCGACTACGCAACCCTGCCCTTTGGGCATGGCTATCAACGGGTTGAGGTCAAGCTCCTGTATTTCGGGTATATCCTCTATCATGGCCGAAACCCTGAGCAACAGGTCTTCGATGGACGCGGTATCCGAGGGCGGCGCTCCACGCCAGCCGTACAGTAACTTATGGGCCTTGAACGATGCCAGCATTTCTCTGGCGTCGTAGTCCGTCAGCGGGTGTATCCTGAAATCCACGTCTTTGAACAGTTCGGTGTAAATACCGCCCAGGCCGAACATGATGAGCGGCCCGAAGAATTTGTCCTGTGTCACACCCACGATGAGTTCAACACCGCCGGACAGCATCCTCTGGATGGTCACGCCCTGCATCTCCGCCCTCCGCGAGAGGTTGGTCAGAACGTGATGAAAGCGCAGGTAGATGGTACGCCCGCTCAACCGCAGGAAGAAGGACATAAGCCTGTCCTCATCATCGGTTGTAATCGTTCTCAGGTGTAAGACAGAGCCGTCTTTGAGAGCGACAGTCCTGGTGTATCTTTCAAGGTCTGGTTTTTCTTTCTTATCAGCCAATGCCTTCTCCCGCAAATTTTCACGGTAACTCAAATATTAGCATAATTATGAAAGAAGACTGGCAAAATCATTGGACAATAACGGCCGGATTATGCCGTCCGATACCTGTGGAAATATTCTGAATAGATTAAAAACCAAAAAGCAGTAATAGTCTATTTCTGCTTTTGTACTGTGTCGTCTTATATTATGCTTTGCCGATGCGGAACATCCTGGTACCGCATTTTATACAGACACCCTGGGTGCCCGGTTTGCCATTCTTCATCCTGACGGCCTTGATATTCTTCATTTCCCTAATGGCTTTGCATTTCATGCAATACGCATCCATCAACGTGCCTCCTGAATATTCATTCCTATCTTCGCCGCCGGTCTGTAGTTTATCAAAGAGCTTTCTTGTGCGTCAATGTAAATGGACTTTAAGTAACATATCAATAGTACTAAAGTCCTGCACCCGGTTGATCTTGATACTACCCAACTTTAATCAATGCTTATATATGTTAATAAGCATCCTGAAAAAATGGCTGGCGGCCGGCCTTATAGTGTACCACGCTGGAAATGTGAGGATTGCGGCTTCTTAAACCTTGCTCTGCAGCGCTCGGATAACCTCTTCCGCTTCGGCTACGATGCGTTCGATCACCTCTTTGCAGGTGGGCAAATCGCGTATGCGGCCCACTACCTGCCCGAAGGGCACCACGCCGTTCTCAAGGTCGCCGTCGTCTAATATTTTGCCCAGGGCGTCGATGCCGATGGCCTGTTGGGCTAATTCCTGTACCCCTCTTTTCTGCAGGCTGCCGAAGAGCAGTTTCCATATGGGCGTATCAACCTGTTTCCGCAATGCCCAACCGGCCTTCAGTGCATCTATATAGGAGGTCTTGCTGTTGGACATCTCGATGGCGCGCTTATTGGCATACCAGCGGCCTGGAAGGCCGTCGATGCCGGCCGAGTAAATAGTCTCCTCCATGAGGGTTTTCATGGCGGTCTGCTTGATATTGGGATGCACATCGCACTCCTGGGTGACTACGAAGCGGGTACCCATGGCGATGGCGTCGGCGCCCAGCGCCATGGCGGCGGCCAGGCCGCGGCCGTCACAATAGCCGCCGGCTGAGATAATGGGTATCTTTACCTTGCTGGCTATCTGGGGAAGCAGCACCATGCCCCCGACCTCGCTGCCGTGCGCGGCTGCTTCATGGGCGGTAACGATGATGGCGTCGGCGCCCTGCTCCGCTGCTTTAACTGCATGCCGTTCGGTGGCGACGGTGGAGATGACCTTGCCGCCGTAGGTGTGCGCCTGCCTGATTATCCAGTCGCCTTTGCCCAGTGCGAAGTTGATGATCGGCGCCTTCTCTGCCAGGGCAACCTCGGCGTTCTCCTTGCCGTTGGGGAAGATGAGTGTGGCATTGATGGCGAACGGCTTATCGGTTAAGGATTTTATCTCCTGGATAATGCCTTTAAGCTGGTCGGGCGTATTGGCAACACTGTTGAAGATGCCGAGTCCGCCGGCGTTGCTGACGGCAGCTACCAGCTTGGGTAGGCTGACAAAGGCCATGCCTGAAAGCAATACCGGGTGCTGTATACCAAAGAGTTCTGTTATTCTGGTTTTCACGGGCGAGGAACCTCCCTTATTTATTATCGTGGCTACCAAACGGTAATAATCTCAAAAATGGCCTTTAATGTCAAAGGCAGGCGAAGTTGAATTTAAATTCTTTATTTTCAAGTGGGACACGTGTTATAATCGCTAAAATTTTTTAAGTTGGTTGACTGAGGAGACGAGAAATGAAAACGCGGATGACCAAACTTTTTGGCATCAAACACCCGATCATGTGTGGCGGCATGATGTGGCTGTGCAAACCCGACCTCTGCGCGGCGGTCAGCAACGCTGGCGCGCTGGGCAATATCACGGCTGCTAATTATGATACTGGCGCTGAATTAGCCGCGGCCATCAGGAAGACACGTGAGATGACGGATAAGCCGTTCTCGGTGAACCTGTCGCTGCTGCCTTCGTTCAGGATTACTAAGGAGATGTATCTCGACTGGTTCAACGCCTGCCTGGCGGAAAAAGTGGCGGCCTTCGAGATATCGGGCGCCCCGGTGGATAAATTCTTCGGCCCCGACGCCATTAAACGCGGGCATGATGCGGGAGTTAAATTCATTCACAAAGTTGGCTCGGTGCGGCACGCCATACACGCTGACCATGCCGGATATGATGCGGTTATCGCGGCGGGTGTAGAAGAAGGTGGGCATCCTTTGAGCGACGATGTTACAACCGTGGTGCTGACACCCCGCATGGCGGAATCAGTGAAGATACCGGTTATCACCACCGGCGGTATGGCGGATGGGCGGACGCTGGCGGCGGCGCTGGTGCTCGGCGCGGAAGGCGTAATGATGGCCTCACGCTTCATGGCGACTAAGGAATGTAAGATGAATGAGAAGGTCAAGGATGAACTGATCAGGCGCCAGGAATTCGATACGGTGCTATACGGCAAGACCATCGAACTGCAGGGACGAGCGCTGAAGAACGCCTGGGTGAAAAAGGTACAGGACATGGAAGCCAGGCATGCCAAGCTGGAAGAGATGGCGCCACTGCTCTCGGGTTTGCGACAGCAGACGGTCTGGACCGACGGTAATACGGAAGATGCCCTGATGCCGGTCGGGCAATCTATCGGCCTTATCCACGACGTGGCCACCTGCAAGGAAGTGGTGGAAAGGATAGTAAAGGAAGCCGAAGGCATACTTAAGGGCTCCACCAAGCGGCTCAGCATAAGCTAAGCAATATCGAGGCAATAAATAAAGGGGAAGCGGTACGACGCTTCCCCTTTTTACTATCAATTCACCAGCCGGTTATCAGGCCAGCATGGCGGAGTTGCTCTTGATAGTGGCCTCGGCCTCGGCCATGATGCGGTTGATCAATTCCGGCACGGTGGGAAGGTCATTGCAGGCGCCTAGTATCTGGCCGGCGAAGAAGATTCCTTCTTTCATGTCGCCCTGGTAGAGAGCCTGCGTGTGACGGCGGTAGCCGGCGGCCTGGCGCGCCTGCACCCAGAAGGGATGGTCGCTGTCGGCGCCCATCATGGTGAAGCTCATGCCGATGAACTGCGGCCAGCTGAGGTTGAGCAGTTGCTTGGTTTCGTAAGCGCCGCGGAAGGCGTCAACCAGTGGGAACCCTCCCCTGGCGATACGCTCGGTGACAGGTGTCTTGAGGGCGCGGCCGCGCAGACCATCGAACTTGGTGCTTACAATTGTATCGTTCTCGCTGGCTTTAAGGCACAGTTGTTTGAAGTTATCGTGGACCAAGCTTTCCTTGGTCATGGCAAAGCGTGTGCCCATGGAGATGGCGCTTGCCCCCAGCGCTAAAGCTGCCGCCAGGCCCTTGCCGTCACCATAGCCGCCGGCTGAGATAATGGGTATCTTGACCTTGCTGGCGACGATGGGCAGCATGACCAGCGTGGATGCCTCCTCTCCGTGGGCGGCGGCCTCGGTGCCGGTCACCACGATGGCGTCGCAGCCCAGTTCAGCGGCCTTGATGGCGTGCTTGACGAAGGCTGTCGTCCCGATTACCTTGCCGCCGTAGCTATGCACCTGATCGATGAACCAGGGTTTGCCCAGGGTGTAATTGATCACGGGCACCTTCTCCTCGACGGCCACCTGGATGGTGTCGCGGGCTACCTGTCCAAGGATGAGCAGCTGGTTGATTCCGAAAGGCCTGTCGGTAAGCTTGCGTATCTCCTGTATCATCTTGCGGGTCTCTTCGGGTGTGCACCGGGCCGTGGCAAAGATGCCCAGGCCGCCTGCGTTACAAACGGCAGCCACAAGTTCCGGCGTGGTGATCCAGTTCATGCCGGCCAGCATGATGGGGTTCTTGACGCCGAAAAGTTCAGTGAAGCGGGTTTTTATCATAGTCAGCTCCTTATGAATTAATGAATTTCAAGCGCCGGGACTAAAGGCGTATAAGATTAATATGGAATCACGTCCCCTGAATTTGAACGGCGCCCATTGGGATGCTATTATATATTAAGATGCTTTGAACCTCAAGGCATTTTTTTATGGGCTTGACTACTGTATTGTTTGGTTTTGCGAGGATGAGTTGATGGAAAGAGATATAACGAAAGAACTGGACCCCTTATTTAACCCTACATCCGTGGCGCACATCGGCGCTACTAACAACCGGAATAAGTGGGGCTTCTCCACTATCACCAGCCTGATACATACTTTCAAGGGGCCTATTTACCCGGTTAATAACCACGAGGAACAGATACAGGGCCTGAAGGTATATAAAAAGATTACGGATATACCGGGGCCGGTGGACCTGGCAGTCTTCACTATACCCTCTGAGCGGGTTGCGGCCGCTATGGAAGAG
>CAIMUM010000051.1 GCA_903844685.1 uncultured Dehalococcoidia bacterium | reverse complement strand
CGATACCCTCACCGCGGGTGGCGGACAGATAGGCGCTGCGGAAGCCGATGAGGCCACGCGTGGGCACCTGGAACTCCATGCGCAGGTTGCCGCGCCCGTCGTTATGCATATTGGTCATCCGGCCCAGCCTCTTAGCCAGCATCTCGGTTATCACGCCGATGTAATCCTCCCGCGTATCTAAAATAAGCGCTTCCACGGGTTCGTGCACTTTGCCATCCACCTCACGCGTGATGGCCTCGGGACGCGATATCTCGAACTCATAGTCCTGGCGGCGCATGGTCTCCACCAGTATGGCCAGGTGCAGCTCGCCCCTGCCGGATACCAGGAAGAGGTCGGGGCTGTCGGTATCCTGCACGCGCAGGCTGATGTTTACCTCGAGTTCGCGGTAGAGACGCTCGCGCAACTGCCGCGAGGTGCAGTATTTGCCCTCACGCCCGGCGAATGGAGAACTGTTCACACCCATGGTGATTTTCACCGTGGGCTCACCTATCTCAATGCGCGGCATGGCGTCGGGATGCTCCGGGTCAACCACCGTATCGCCGATGCTGACTTCTTCGAGGCCGGTGAGGGCGATTATCTCGCCGGCCGAGGCCTCTTCCACCGGCAGCCTGGTCAATCCCATGAAGGTAAAGACGTCGGTTATTTCGTATTTGTGCGGGACGCCGTCGGCGCCGATGACCGCCAGTATATCTTTGGGCTTTACGCTGCCGCGCCGCACCCTGCCGAGGGCAAAGCGCCCCCGGTAGCTGTCATAATCGAGGTTGGACACCAGCATCTGGAAGGGGCCGTCGTCGATGGCCGGCGGCGGGACCTGCTTGAGTATAGCTTCGAAAAGCGGCACCATGTCCGTTCCCTCCACTGCCGGGTCGGCGGTGCAGGTGCCGTTGCGGGCGCTGGCGTAAAGAACGGGAAAATCGAGCTGGCTGGCATCGGTGGCTATCTCCAGGAAGAGGTCCTGCGTAAGCCTGACCACCTCCTCAATGCGGGCGTTCTCACGGTCTATCTTGTTTATCACCACGATAGGCTTAAGCCCCTTCTCGAAGGCCTGGCGCAGAACGAAGCGCGTCTGCGGCATGGGGCCTTCCACCGAGTCCACCAGCAGCAGGCATCCGTCCGCCATATTCACCACACGCTCCACCTCGCCGCTGAAGTCGGCGTGGCCGGGCGTATCGATGATGTTGATCTTGACGCCGCGGAACATCACGGCGGTGTTTTTGGCCAGGATGGTTATGCCCTTCTCGCGTTCCAGGGCGTTGCGGTCCATTATCAGTTCGCCCATCTGCTGGTTCTCGCGGAATACCTTGCTCTGCTTGAGCAGGGCATCCACCAGGCTGGTCTTGCCATGGTCAACATGGGCAACAATAGCTATATTTCTGGTATTTTCTCGGTAATTCGGGGACAAGTCGGTCTCCTGTGAGGTTGTTATTTACGGAGCCTGGTGAGAGGCATGCGGCTGATACTGTATGTCATGTAAGTTCTTTACAATATTAGCATATCCATGCTGTTATAGCGAAAATTACATCCACGTTACATGTTCACAAGGTTCAACCGGCCGCAACCGTATGATATACTTTCTTCCTGATAAAACAATCCTTGGCAGGAGGTAAATTGATGAGGAAAGTCGCAATTGTCGGCGTAGCGATGACCAGGTTTACGGGCAAACAGCCCAGGACAGCGGTCGAACTTTTCGGCGAGGCCGCCGCGGAGGCTATCAACGAATCAGGCATCAAACCCGGGCGGGTGCAGGCACTCTTCTTGGGTAATTTCCTCGGCGACTTCGAGGAAGGGCAGGCGCACCTGCAGGCTTTCGCTGCCGACTACCTGGGCCTGGCCGGCATACCGGCCAACAGATACGAGAACGCCTGTGCCTCGGCCTCGGCTGCCATCCGCGACGCCTTCATCTGGGTGGCCTCGGGGCAATACGACATCGTCCTGGCAGGCGGCGCCGAGTGCGCCACGAAAATGGGCACACCCCTCGCTACCCGCACCTTCGCCATGGCCAGCGACAGCCGCTACGAGTACGCCGCTGGACTGACCTTCCCTGGCGTCTTCGCCATGCTCACGCATCTCTATGCAAAAAAATACAATATCCCGCTGGAGAAGCTGAAAAGACAGCTCTATCAGGTATCCATCAACTCACACTATTACGGCGCCCGCAATCCGAAGGCACAGTTCCAGAAGGAGATGACCCTCGAGGACGCACGGAAGAGCCCCCTGGTGGCCTCGCCCTTGCAATTAGTCGACTGCTGCCCCTTTACGGACGGGGCGGCCGCATTGATAATAGCCTCGGAAGAGGCGGCTAAGAAGCTCACTAAAAAGCCGGTGCTGATAGCCGGGGTGGGCCAGGCCTCGGCCGGCAACCTGCTCAGCCAGAAGGAGTTCCTCCCGCGCATCCGTTCCAGGGAATTGGCCGCCGGACAGTCCTATAAAATGTCAGGCCTTAGCCCAAAGGACATCGACGTTATCGAGTTACACGACTGCTTCAGCATCGCCGCACTGATAGCCCTGGAAAGCCTGGGCTTCTTCCCCTATGGCGCCGCAGGGGAAGCAGTAGAGAGGGGCGATACTAAAATAGGCGGCAGGATAGCCGTAAATCCATCAGGAGGGCTCAAGGCCAAGGGACACCCAGTAGGCGCCACCGGCGCGGCGCAGGCCTTCGAAATCGTCAGGCAGTTGCGCGGCGAATGCGGCGAACGGCAGGTGGACGGCGCCAGGATAGGCATGACCGATACGCTGGGCGGCGATGGCGGCACACTGTGCAACATCATACTTAAACGAGGCTGGTGAGATAACGAGCACGGAGGAATGATATGGAAGCTAAACTCACTTTCAAGGATTTTAACGAAGGGCTGAAGCAGGGCAGGCTGAAGGGCCTGAAATGCGGCGGCTGCGGGGAGCTATCGGCACAGCCGAGACTGGTCTGCGCCAGATGCGGAGGCCAGGATTTTGAGGTTATTGAATTGAAGGGCGGCGGAACCGTCCAGACCTTTACGATCAATTACGTGGCCGCCGAGGGCCGCGAGTCCGAGGCGCCCTATATCGTGGCGATCGTAGAACTGGACGACGG
>CAIMUM010000050.1 GCA_903844685.1 uncultured Dehalococcoidia bacterium | reverse complement strand
GCTGCGGGTGCCTGTGTTAACATGGTTGGTTCGTCGATAGCACAAATCTGTGGATTATTAGGATCAGTACTCGTCCAGGCTGTTGGGTAAAGGTAAAATACATCTACTGCTTTGACTGTAGCAGGTAAAGACAACCAATGCGCAGTTTGTGAGTAATCAGTAGCCGGTTCCTTGCAGCTTGCCAGAAGCAGTCCTGCCGCGACCACGCTCAGCGCCAACCCGACGATCCCTGCTGTTTTGATGAAACCGCGACGCGTAAAGCCGCAATTATTATCAGACATACTTGTCCTCTCCTTTCATAAGATTCAAATCTTCTTTACTTCAGTTTTACTCATTAATCGGGATTTCCCATATGAATTCGCAACAAAGTGATTATCACCCGTCATTGCCCGTGGTCATTATAATAGCAGATAATTATAAAGAAAAATGTTAAATCGACTGAGAAACTAACAATTCTGGATGAAAATGAATTGTTTTTTTGAAACATTTAGGTCTACCAATTGAGGTACCCCCACTCATTGACATCCTCTATTGGAGAAGTATAATACTGACGAGAACGCTAGCGCCCCTCGAAGTTTGGTTGAATGCTAAAATTTAGCAGGTATGAATGAACTCTAGTTATACAGTCCAAGGGCCTGAAGAACTTAAAAGAAATTGAAAAGAGCCTGGTATAGACATTTATTGAAATACGGGGTGTGAAAATGGAACAGAAGAAGCTTTCCGCTGGAACGAAGCTCGGTTACGGGGTCGCCGATTTAGGCAACAACCTATTTGCCCAGGCGCTTGGTTTCGTGCTGCTAATTTATCTTACCGACACGGTGGGGCTTTCTGCTGCCCTGGCAGGCATTGCCCTTATGGTCGGCCGTATCTGGGACGCTTTTTACGACCCTGTTATAGGGTATATCTCCGACAGGACCACAACCAGGATGGGACGCCGCAGGCCGTTCATGCTGGGCGGCGCAATACCATGGTTTATAGCCATGATCGTCATGTTTACCAACCCTTCGCTGATAATTGGCTCGGGAATCAGCCAAGCGGCGCTTTTTGCCTATGCTCTGATTATCTACATGGTCCTATGCACTGCATACTCCACGGTCAACGTCCCTTACTATTCGTGGGCACCGGAATTGACCTCAGATTATCATGAGCGAACGTCTCTGAACGGGTACCGCTCCGGTTTTGCATTCTTCGGCAATCTTATTGCATTGGGCGCTGCCCTTCCGATCGTCGCTCTCTGCAAGGATAAAAGTGCGGGATTCGTTTTAATGGGGTTGATATTCGGCGGCGTAATGCTTGTTACGACATTAACCACGGTATTCGCGACAAAAGAACCTGCCAGCCTGAAACCGGCAAAGTCCCTGGACATTTGGAAAACCTATCTCGCAGTTTTTAAAAACAGGCCCTATGTCTTCATCCTGCTGTCATACATAATCAACTTCACCGGCATTACGATCATCTCCGGTATAGCGATTTACTACTTCAAATACATACTCAGGGCCGAAAATATGGTGACATATGCCATGCTCTTACTGCTGGTGACCTCGGTGGTTTTCATACCGGTAAGCGTCGTTATCGCCAAAAAGACGGGCAAAAAGCTCGTTTACGGTGCAGCCAGCATTATCACGGCAGCCTCAGTCATGGTTCTCTTTTTCTTCGGCCACACCTTGGGTTTGAATTTCGCCCTGGTAATGATGTTTTTCCTGGGGATAGGCCTCGGCTTTACATATGTACCTCCTTTCGCAATGGTGGCCGATGCCATAGAGTATGACTATCTGAGAACGGGAGAGCGCAGGGAGGGGGCGTTCTTTGGCATCTGGACATGGGGACTCAAGCTTGGCCAGGCGCTGGCAGTATTTCTCATGGGTGTAATACTTGAAGCGATGGGCTATGTGGCAAATGCTATGCCGCAGTCAGCGAGCGCCCAGCTTGGCATCCGCCTTTTCCTGGGGCCTATATCCGCTGCCATTTTCATCCTGTCGGCCGTGGTCCTCTATTTCTACCCCATAACTGAAAAGCGTTATAAAGAGATACTTGCAGAGATCGCCGAGAGAGATGAGAGGAAGGCCTGAGCCGGCACCGGGGAGGGCGGCGGGCCCCTGTTACCCGGTTTCTTAGAGCCTGAAATCGAGGATGTCCGGGAACCTCTCCCTTATATCGAGCATGGCACCCAGCATATGCACCATGCACCACAGCCAGGCACAGAAACCAGGCGGCTAGTGAAAGAAAAAACCTTAGATATCAAGTAAAAGGTCGCAAAGGCAGTCTGTGGAATCAGTGAGTCCGTCGGTTCCAGTAGCAGTTCTCACAAATAGAAGTTAAAATACGTTGAATCTGCCAGTATATAGACATCGGTATGTATGTTCATCCATGATAAAAATCGTAGTGCTAAGAACTTATTTTCGGGGGTAGGTCAAACGTAGTAATTATGATTAAGGATCAAAAGCCTTCAGGGAATTCATATGAGGATGGTATCGGGTCAGGCAGTTCATCAGCAGTGCCGTAGGCTACAAAGATCTCTTGATGTTGTTCCAATACTATAGTTCTGGGATCACCGCTGAATAGATTACCGTTAATAAAAACTCTCAGGGTTCTCTCTCCTTGATTACAGTATCCACCGATACATTCAGCGGTAAAACGAACCCCCCAAATATCGAAGAATTGACCAAGAGTGAAGACTTCGTCTGTGGGGGATTCTATATGTATTATCCCTCTTTTGTCATGAGTATGGATTGGGGCGAGAAAACTGCTCTTCTCACCGTTGCCAATACCATATGGGACCTCAACTGGTTTACCATCTATAGAAATATCCAAATGCTGATGTATATGTAAAACCGCACCTTCTTGAGTTAAAGCAGGAAGGTTTATATCTCTTAACCTTTCCCTCAAGTTGGTTATCTCTGCTAGCCAGGGTGCCGGTCCCGTCTGCATACCAGGTAAAGTATCTATATTTAAATTACTGACAGGTTTATTTGGGCTGCAATTTAGAATCGCCAAAACAACTATTATCAGCGATGCAAAGCTGCAGATAACTATAATTCTACGCATATTCTTATTCTATCAAAAAAGCATCTTGACCTGTTTCCATCAGCCGAATCCTGATACAGTGATAGTAGGGTCATCGTAAATTTGCATAACTATCAATTGTCAATAATATGCTAATTGTTTACTCTACATTGCCAAGTCCACCTCACCGGCGGGCTTTACAATACGACCACGGGGCAGCAATATCAGCGCCAGGATCACGCCACACAATACAACAAGCGCGCCTATTACATAGTCCGTTTCAAAGGCCAAGACAGTGGCCCGCTGGCTGACATAGGCATAAAGAATACTTTTGGCTTCCTGATATGCCACTTGCGCTGCCATCCCCGCCTGCATCAGAGCAACCTGGACTTGAGAAAGAAATGATAGGGCCATTGTAGAGTTGGGAGTTAGGGTCTGCACCATGTTTGCCGTGTTCGTTTTGGTGAATGTGTCGAGCAATGAGGCAAATACAGCAATCCCCAGGGAGGCAAAGACCATCCTGAACACGTTGAGCACCGAGGAAGCTTGGGCCGTTAAGCGGGGTGGCACAGAGGAGAGTGCATAGGTCATGATCGGCATCATGGCCATCCCCATGCCCACCCCACGGAAGAAAAGGATCGTGGCAAGCAGATTGTCCGGAGTGGTTACATCCATCACCTGCATTGCCAAAGACATAACGCATAAGATTGCGAGCCCTGTTATAGCGGGAATGCGCGGCCCGGTCCTATCGAAAAGTAGACCGGAAATGGGCAATGTGATCATGGCTCCGAAGACCTGCGGCAATATCATCATGCCACTCTGAAAGGCGGTAAAACCGCGTACGGTCTGCAAAAAGAGCGGAAGCAAAAATACCAGCGAGTACAGCCCGATGGTAGTGGTAAATGTCAGGCTTAGGCCCACCGCGTATCCACGATGTTGAAACATATGAAGGTCAAGCAGTGGGTTTTTCTCGGCTAACTCGATAAGGACCCAGGTCAGTAAGCACGCCCCACCGACGGACAGGAGGGTTATAATACGCCAGTCATCCCAATGCCAGGTGGGAGCGTTTGTCAGCCCGTATAATATACAACTGAAGCCTGTGGCCGCAAAAATAAAACCCCGGAAGTCAAAAATGGGGTTACTTGCAGGCGTGTCCTCTAACCAGAGAATTCCTAGCAGAATAGCAATGAGAGCTATAGGGATGTTTATAAAGAATACCATGCGCCAACTCCAATAGGTTACAAGGTAGCCGCCAAAGGTCGGGCCGATAGCCGGCGCCAGCATTAAAGGTATGCCCAGCATAGACATGGCGTGGCCCCTCCTTTCGGGCGGGACAGTCAAATAAATAAAAGTCATAGAAAGCGGGTTCATCAAACCGCCAGATAAACCTTGAATGAGGCGGAAGGCAATGAGACTATCTGCATCCCACGAGAGTCCGCACAGAATTGATCCGACCAGGAAACCTATCTGGGCAATCATATAGACTCTTTTGATACCGAAACGCTCGCTTAGAAAAGCGGCGGTTGGTGTGGATATGGCGCTTGCCATAAGATAAACTGAAACTATCAGTTGTGCATGGTCGATGGCCACGTTGTAAACCGCTATTATGTGCGGCAGCGCCACATTCATGACCGTCTGGTCCAGAATCTCCATGAAGGAGCCGGTGATGGCAACCAGAAGTACCTTGGATTCGCTTGTCTGCGATGGCATATGGGGGAAATTCTTACCTTGTCGTACCTTTTCTCGACACAATATCCGAAGAAAGAATATACTTTTCCGGCGCAGGTCTTGTCAAGAGGGATAAACAAGACCTCCCAATGCGGCCAAAGAGAATGACCGCGTGGCAGTAGCTTCACTCACCTTCAGTGGCGGCCTGTATGTTAAAAATTGGTATTTAGCTTCACCTCAGATTCACCATTGAACAGAAATTGGGATGTCTACGTGGCTATATGGCTATAGAATGGCAATGAACCTCTGCCCGTGCAGTTAGCTGGTTATATCTTTCGGCCAGAGGATCAAATTTAATGAATTCAGATCGACAGCTCTCCGGGCGAGCTAAGTCAGTTAGAATATCCTTCGATATAACGTTCCAATACCCTGATCATTAATTTCAGGTTATCGAGGTTGACCCGTCCGAGATTATCCGCCGTGCTGTGGAAGCTTGTTAAGCCAAGCCCCGGATAACCTGAGTTTCCGATCGTGACCGCAGGGATACCGGCCGTCATGAAGCGCTGAGCG
>CAIMUM010000049.1 GCA_903844685.1 uncultured Dehalococcoidia bacterium | reverse complement strand
TAAAACGAAAGAAGACCTGAGTATTATCATTGGCAAATACATAAAGTAATAGATAGATAGAGATGCAGCTAAATTTCAATTGTGCGCCCACCCTCATCGGCAGTATGCCCTACACCGACCCGGCTGCGGCATGCGCCACGATAAGTAAACATCTGACAGACCTGCCGGCCTGGCCTCAACTGCCCCGCAGGGTAAACCTGGAGAACCTGTACATTCAATATAGCGAGGGCTTCCCCGGCATCGAGATCGAAAACGAAAAGATACGGGTTGAAAAAGGAGCCAATTTCGATAATGAGCTGGAAAAGATATACACCGATGCACACGAAGATAGATCCGACAGGTACGCGGTCAGCAAAGAGTACGCCGCCGGCTTACATAGCTTTGCCTCGGGTCAAAAATCAAAAATACCCATAGCCAAGGGCCAGCTTATCGGGCCGGTAAGCTGGGGCTTATGTGTAACCGATCATACGGGAAAAGGCATTATTTACGACGATGCGCTCTCGGATGCAACCGGCAAGTTCTTGAGATTAAAAGCAGCCTGGCAGGAGGCTTTCCTGGGTTCCATCGCCCGGCAGACCGTGATCTTTATCGATGAACCCTATCTCACTTCCCTGGGGTCTGCTTTTATAGCGCTGCCGAATGAACAGATCTCGCAGTTAATCAGCGAAGTGTTGGCAGGTATATCCGGAATCAAAGGCATCCACTGCTGCGGGTCAACCGACTGGTCACTGCTGCTGAACTTACCGGTTGATATCATCAGCTTTGACGCCTACAACTACCTTGACTCGATCCTGTGCTACCAGGACGATCTATGCTCTTTCGTCAAAAAGGGCAAGGCCGTAGCCTGGGGCATTGTCCCCAATGATGAAGACGTATTGAGAAAAGAGTCGATCGCTACCCTTTACGACCGCTTCTGTGACGCACTGGCGCCGCTGACCCGTGAAGGGATCCCCATCCGGGACCTGGTCCGGCAAAGCATAATAACCCCGACCTGCGGTCTGGCATCTCTATCTCAAGATGCCGTTGAACAGGTATTTGCACTGCTAAACGGTGTCTCCGGCAGGATTCGCCGGAAATACAGCCCATAAAAGCAGGCTGGCTTGAAATCCTGAGCCACTTTAGCGATAATACTGTACACATTCTTATTAAAAAGCGAACCAATAGAGGATAGGAAATGAACAAAAGTAAAAAAATGGCCATAATCAAACACAGGCGCAAGAGGAGGAAGTTCGAAGAGCGCCGCAGGTCTCTAGCCGTGCTGGCCGGTGAGCATAAGCCGGTTGTCAAAGAACCGGTTAAGAAAGAAACGGCAATGCCCAAACCGATTAAGGCTATTGCTGATATGTTGAAGCCGAAGAAAGCCGCACCGGTTAAAAAAGTAGCACCCAAGAAAGAGAAACCCGTAGCTGAGAAAAAGGTCGAGGTTGTTGAACAGGCGGAAAAACCTAAGAAAGCTCCGGTGAAAGCCAAGAAGTCTGATACCGCGGTAGCACCAAAAGCAACTGAAAAGGCTGAGGCGCCCAAAAAGACTGCGGTCAGAAAAAAGAAGCCCGAATCCGCCAAAGAGAGTTGATGGGGCAAGCTTATCTGCTCACCGGCATGCCCGGCACAGGTAAAACCACTATCATCCGGCAGGCAATAACCCAGTCAAAGCGCAACGCCGGCGGTTTTTTCACGCAGGAGATTAGAAGCGTGGGCATACGTGAAGGCTTCCGCATCGTTACACTTGAGGGCAAAGAGGCGGTACTTGCTCATATTGCCATAGACAGCCCGTTTCGTGTCGGTAAATACGGTATCGATATCAGCGTCCTTGATACTATAGGAGTGGAGGCCATTTATAACGCAATTGCACACAACGACATTATTGTTATCGATGAGATCGGCAAAATGGAGCTTTTCTCTTCACTCTTTATCAAGGCAGTCCAGGATGCGATAAACAGCCCGAAAAAGGTGCTGGGAACGATAACCTTAAAACCGCATCCGCTGGCCGACACAATACGGCAAAACAGGAATATCAGGGTTACTGAACTTACCAGGCAAAACCAGAGTTTTGTTCTGGCTGAACTGATGGCCTGGCTTTCTTAGCTCGGTAATGGGAATCGACCTTCAACCAATCGGCGAAATAGACAGTGACGTGCTGACGGGTATATCCGCCGGCCTGGTCAGCGCTTTCGGCAACCCCGTAAGGATAAAGCCTGCTATCGGCGTCCCTGAGAGTTCCTACGTTCCGGACAGGAACCAGTACCTCGCCGACCTGATTCTCACCGTGTTAAAAACACATCAAAAGGCAGACCGCAGGCTCCTGGGTGTGGCCGATATCAACATTTACTCCCAGGGGCTGAACTTTGTTTTTGGGCAGGCCGATTACCACAACAGGATAGGCGTTATATCATTGACCCTGCTCAAACAGGAAAACTACGGATTGCCGGGAGATCTTGCGCTTCTCATAGAAAGGGCACAAAAGGAAGCGGTACATGAGCTGGGCCACACTTTTGGATTGGGACATTGCCAGGATGGAACCTGCGTTATGCATTTCTCCAACAGTTTAATTGACACCGATGTAAAAAAGGTATATTTTTGCCGGCGCTGTCAGCCCAAATTAGTTTTATGAGAAAGGCGTCTAATGTATTTAACAGGCGCCGGGTATCTCTTAACTTAAATTGCGGAGGGTAAATTGAGTAAACTGGAAGATTACAGCGGTGAATTTAACCCGCACCTGAAGCCGAGTGATTTCTCCTATGACGCCCTGGAAACAGGAATAATATATATAGCACAAAATAAAGTAAGTGGAAAGCGGTACGTTGGTCAGACACTTAATTTTAAAAATC
>CAIMUM010000048.1 GCA_903844685.1 uncultured Dehalococcoidia bacterium | reverse complement strand
ACAACGCTTACATCGGTAATGGCTTAGGCGTGGGAACAGGGGGGATCATCTCCCAAGGACCTGTCTCCCTGCAAGGCGCAGGCACGGATACCTTAAAAGCCCTGGATGTCAGAAACGCTGCCGGCACCAGCCGCTTCGTAGTCCAGGACAACGGCTACATCGGCATCAATACCGCCAGCCCCGCCTATAAGCTCGATACTACCGGCGACGGCCGCTTCACCGGTAACCTCTACGCCTCCAACTTCTACGGCAACATCACCCCCGGCTATACGGCGGGAGGCTGGATAGAGGACTCGGGCAACAATAAGGTCTATACTTCAAGTACCAATTATAAGGTTGGCATCGGCACAACCAGCCCGCTCGGGATTCTCGATGTTGCTAACGGCGGCAATATTAATCTGGTTATGGGCGGCGATACTGGATCAGCCACAAGGACTGACGCTACGACGAAAGTAGCCCGTATGGGCGTAGTCCACTATAACTTAGCACAACTACCCGCTGCCATATTTTCCACATATAACGATAGCACCACGAATGATCTGTATATCGGCGGGGGGACTTCTTTGATGAATGCCGCGACCTGGATTGATTTTTATACCGCATCCAGCATTACGACTCCAACCGGCACGCAGAGGATGACCATTACCAGCGCCGGCAACGTCGGCATCGGCGCAGGTTTTAATGCTCCCTCGGCCCAGCTCCATATCCGTACCTCCGGCAGCGGCACGGGATTTGCTTTCCGCATCAGCGATACGGGACCAACTGACAGACTGGTTGTGCTCGATAACGGCAACGTCGGCATCGGGACGACGGCGCCAAGTGAAAAATTGAGCGTCATAGGAAATATACAAAACATCGCCAGCTCCTCCTCAACCCCGGTCAGATTGGGGGCCCTTACCCTCAATTCAAATGAAGATCAGGCTTTCAATGTAGTGGTTCAGGGGCGTTATGCCTATATTTCAACCAATACCACCCCGGCCAAAGTCGTGGTGGTCGACATTTCAAACCCAGCCAGCCCTGTGCGCATGGGCGCAGTCACTCTTAATTCAGGTGAAAATAGCGGCTTGGGGTTTGCTGTTTCCGGCCGGTACGCTTATGTTTCCACAGGAACAAACCCAGCCATTGTCGCGGTGGTCGACATTTCAAACCCAGCCAGTCCTGTGCGCATGGGCGCAGTCACTCTTAATTCAGGTGAAGATGCGAGCTGGTCAATGGCAGTCTCCGGCAGATATGCGTATGTTTTATTGGGGACTTCTCCGACAAAGGTGGCTATAGTCGATATATCAAATCCTTCAAACCCCAAGAGGACCTCGTGCCTTACTCTTGACGCCTCGGAAAATTGGGCCCGGCACGCCATTGCCACTTCAGGTAGATACGTGTATGTGGGAACCGACGATTCCCCTGCCAAAGTTGTCGTGATAGATGCGTCAGATCCCTATAATCCGGTCAGGGTGGCCGGCACTTCCCTTAATAGTGGTGAAAACGAAGCACATTCTTTAGACTTTTCCGGAAGCTATGTCTATGTGGGACTTGTCACTTCACCGGGACAATTGGCCATTGTTAATGTTGCGAACCCTGCCAGTCCAGTCCGTGTAGGTGGGGTTACGTTT
>CAIMUM010000047.1 GCA_903844685.1 uncultured Dehalococcoidia bacterium | reverse complement strand
TCCTTTCCCAGCACCCCCAACTGCCTGCGCCTGTTTTCATCGTCGAGTAGGGTTTTGATAGCTTCCACTATGGCGCGCGTATCGCCGGGCGGCACAAGTATGCCGGCATCCCCAACCACCTCCGGAAGCGCGCCGGCGGTAGTCGAGATTACCGGGGCGCCGCAGGCCATGGCCTCGGCAGCGGGCAAACCGAACCCCTCATAGATGGAGGGTACCACCAGCATGGTTGCCTCGCTGTAATGTTGCACCAGCTTATCCGTATCTATCTTGCCCGTATACCGGGCACAATCGCTGAGCTTCAACGATTCTATCAGCCCCTGCGTATAACCGTTCTTCATCGGCTCTCCCACAATGACCAGCTCGATGTTTTTCGTTCTGTGGATCTCCGCGACTGCTTCCATCAGGTACTTCAAGCCCTTGAGCGGCGTATCCCCGCTGTTGATAACTAATATCCTGTTAGCTGGCCTCACCGACCCGGGCACTTCACGGAAAATCTCCCGGTCAACACCGCAATAGATTATTCTGAACTTGTCGGCAGCCAACCCGAAACTCTCCGTTATCTCCTGCAGCGAGTGCTTCGAATCAGTGATGAAATGCGACAACTGGCCGGCTACCTTGATTTGAGTATCGGCAAAGGAGTACCACCTCCGGATACCCCAGCTCTGCATCATCGACCGGGAGGCCTTGAGAGCCAGCTCACGATCGATGGTTATAGGGTGATGTATGGTCGTGACCAGGGGTATCCCCAGCTGGTGTATCTTGAGTATTCCTTCAGTGATGCACTGGTTGTCGTGCACGATATCGTATTTCTTTCCGCGGCCGTTCTGACGGAAGGCGTTATAGGCACGCATAGCGAAGGTCTTCGGTTCCGTAAAATAGCCGCCGCATTCACCAACCCACTCCACAAAGTTGGGCCACGTATTCAGCCACAGTGGGTTGATAAACAAGCGCCGGGGTTCAGAAAGCCGGTACAGGTCCAGGCTGGGCAATTTGACCAGGTTAATTCCTTCTACCAAGTCAGGATACGGCGGCCCGGCTAAAACATCAACTTCGTGCCCCAGCTTTTGCAACGAACTGCTGAGATACCTGACGTAAATACCCTGCCCGCCGGAATATTTATAACCCCGGTAGCTAAGCAAGCATATTCGCACTGATAACCATCCGGTAGACTAAGATCGCACGTATTGAAAACACCGCATTATTTTACATTTATTATCGCTATAAATCAAGACTGTGTACCTTTGTGACATGTCTTTGCGAGATAGCCTCATTATACACATCGGCTGTCCGCTTAGCCGCGCCTTGCCAGTTGAATCTCTCGAGGATGCGCTTCCTGGCCAGTGTGCCATATTCAGCGCGTTTAGCCGGATCATCCAGCAACTGCGCTATCGCAGCGGCGAGCGCGGCCGGATCGGCGGGCGGCACAAGTATACCGGCATCGCCTACTACCTCCGGCAGTGCACCGGCCGTCGTGGATACCACCGGGGAGCCGCAGGACATGGCTTCAGCGGCAGGCAACCCGAACCCTTCATATGTTGACGGTACCGCCAGCAGGGTAGCGGTCCTGTATAACCTGACTAATTCCGATGTATCTACCTGGTCGCAGAAACTGACACAACTTGTGACTCCCAGCCTGTCCATCAGCTTCTCCGTCTCACCATCTCCTAATGTACGCCCGACTACGACCAGCTTGAGATTCCATTTTTTCCTTAATTCGGCCAGCGCCCGCAATAAAAAGCGCAGCCCTTTGACAGCGGTATCACGGCTCATCACCATCAATATGCTGTCATCCAACCTTTTCACACTCTCCAGCGGACTGAATATCTCCGTGTCGATACCGTTGTAAATCACCCGCATCCTGTCGTCGGGGATGCCGAATACCTCGTGTATGTGATGCTTGGCCATCTCTGAAACCGTGATGATATAGGGCAACTGCCTGGCAACTTTTATCTGCATGCCGGTAAAGGAAAACCAGCGCCAGTAGCCCAGCTTATCCTTGAGGGACTTTGCCGACTTAATGGCAAGGTCGCGGTCGATGGTAACCGGATGATGGATGGTTTCTACCACCGGGTACCCGGCACGCATGATATCCACTATGCCATATGAAAGTGTCTGGTTATCATGGATGACATCGTATTTTGCGCCGTTCTTAGTTATGTAATCATAGGCCCGTATGCCAAAGGCCAGCGGTTCAGAGAAATACCCGGTCATGATGCCGCCCCATTCCATGAAGTTGGCGTAGGTATTCAGCTTCCTGGGATCGATAAACAGCCGTTGCCAGGACCCAAACCTGTAGAGGTCAAGGCTGGGCAACTTGATCAGCCCGACGCCGTCATCCACGATGGGATAAGGAGGCCCCGACAGCATATCGACCTCATGCCCGAGGTCCCGGAGGGCATTGCTCAGGTAATGCATGTAAATGCCCTGGCCGCCGGAATAGGCATAACTTCGGTAACTCAATAAACATATTCGCATGATTTTCTTCTTCAACTCTTTTTTCCGCCAAATATGATATCAGACTTGAGCAGTCAGCGTATAATGGTGGCTAAGATTTCAGAGGGCGTAGGGGCGTTGCTTGAGCTTCGCCCGTAACGCCGGACAGGCCTAAAGCCCCGTCCCTACATCTATTGTTGATGCTTTTGAGAGGCCGGAGAATTTTGTATGTGGAATGATCTGAAAGCCGCAGCATTCCTGTTCTCC
>CAIMUM010000046.1 GCA_903844685.1 uncultured Dehalococcoidia bacterium | reverse complement strand
TGCGATACGCCGGGTCATAGGTAAAATACAGAAGGAAAGGTGAAAAAAAGCCTGTACTTGAGTCTCCGTTCATCTCTATTCTCTTTTCCCTAAATATATGATTTGAGCCAAACTTCATCGTTGTCATCTTGACAATGCATACCCCTGACCCTCGACGTAACTATACCTACAGCGGAACAGTGATGCCGATGTTTGAGCGGTGGTAACAAAATAGCGGTTTGTGCAGTGCTGAAATTGACAGCTACATGAGAGGTCTATACAATCGACCAAAGAATTACGCCATGGGGAGGCTAGTTTGTGAAGCTTTTTAAGATTGAAAGTATTCCTAAACCGGGGGCAATAGTCTACTCGACAATTGTAGCTAGAAGCCCCTTTGCAAGAGATTTCTACCGAGAGGTTGCAGAAGAGGTTTGCTCAAAAATACCGTCAGGGCGAGTATTAGACATAGGTACGGGGCCGGGTATCGTGCCGCTTGAGATTGCACGAAAATCCCAGAATCTTGAGATTAAGGCCATCGATATTTCTCCTGCCATGGTGGACATAGCCAGCAAGAACGCCAAAGATTCCGGGCTGTCAGATCGTGTTCAATTCCAATATGGAAGCGCAAAACGCATTCCTTATGAGGATGAAAGTTTCGATTTGGTTGTGAGTACCCTCAGTTTTCATCATTGGGCAAAACCTATAGAGTGCCTAAAAGAGATACATCGTGTCCTTAATAATCATGGAGAGGCGTGGATATATGACATTACGTGGGACATCACAAATGCGGCGAGGAGACAACTGAAAATAGGTACGGATGGTTCCTATCATTTCTAGTCTTATACTTTGTGAGACTACACTCATCTATTAGCTCAAAGCAGATTAACGAAGTGCTTTCGTCCCAAGAAATAGGCTTCTCAGAGAAGAGCGTAGAAGCGAGAGGTATCATCGTGAAGTTGCGTCTCCTAAAATAGGCCAGCATGAATGGTCCGCTATGAGCAGAAATCCTTAGAAATAATTAGATTAACCGCGTACATCACAATTGCCTGATTTGTTCAATTACGTGTGATAGTAAAAAGTGAAAATCTGTGGCAATCTAAATGTGGACTCGATTAAAAAGTTCTCGCCTTTATCCAGTACGGTCTACCGCACACTTGTCAAACTGATTTTCGCAAAACGGAGACGACAAATGAAGAGGAACATCCTCCATCTGGAGAACCTCATCCAGGACTACATTCTGGGCTATAGGGCCGAGAGCAAAAGCCCCAACACCGTTGAGGAATACAGCTACTTTTTGCGGCTTTTTCTCACACTGCTTTACAAGAACGAGTCCATGTCAACCGTTACTCAAATAGACAAACAAGCCACCGGCGCACTCTTTAACTAACGACGTACGTAAATACCAGAAACACCTCTCTTTCCTTAACGCGTTGTAGTGCGTTAAGTTGGAGTTCAAACTTAAACTCCCTGTTTACGTCGTTTAAATCGGTTGAAGCTGCGGTCAGATACGCTGGGGTGCCTTGTTTGGTCGATATAATCTGTCCAGAATCTACAGCGCACAAAGTTATTTCGTTGAGTTGAATGTTCTTACACTGGACAAGGTAGGGGAAATAACTCTTCTTAATAGTCACCTTAAAATTGTCAGTCCCGCTAATGAAGCTGTACCACTCGTTCGGAAAGTCATGTTTAAGGCTGAATAGTTGAACCATGCCATCAGTTCCAATCAGGGATCCAGTATTTTCATTAGCCTTAGTCCGTAGCTGAGAACCGCCTTCCCTGGCCGTATAGCGCACGTGCAGAATCACGTCCGAAATGGTATCGTAGTCAAACTGGCGGAAATCGGAGGGCAGTTCCAGCCTCCAGGTGCTCAATACCCCGGCGCCTTCGAAGGGCAGGAATCGTTCATCACGCAGATTAGTCTCGAACAGGCCGCTGTCATTATTGCCGCTGCTGGTGACAATCGACTGAATCGTACCATAGTAATCGACGAAACGTGGGTCTTGACTATCTGTCCTGTCATATGCAACGTCCGTCAGCAGAGGAGATTTCCGTACCGAGCTCTTAAGCAATGTAAGCGTGCAGTTGATGCTGGCATAAGGTCCAATTACTGACGGAATAGTGAGACCGATGTTTTTGACGCGGCGCAGATAATGTCCCGGGCAGTCGAGGTCAAACAGCCATTCGGGCAGGATGACCTCACAAGCGCCTGTGACTTTCAAGGCCAGCAGCGCTAGCGGTTCAAGTTGCCGCAGGGACACGTGTTTGGTCAGTTCGTACTCGCGCTTGTTGTTTTCGTAGTAGGCCATCTCCATGCGCTTCACGTCCAGATAGAGCGTCTCGCCTGAAAGCAACCCCTTGCGACCTCCATCCCAGTAGTTAAACTTAATGTAGTCGGTTGAATCAACTTCCGGACGCATCAACTCGCGCTTCATAGTCTGCTCAGCCTTTCGTGCGGTGTCGAAGGAGAAGCGGTAGTACTCATAGTATAGGCGCGAGATTTCTCCCTGCATCCAGGCGTATAATTCCTCGCTGGTAAATTTCTCCCGCAGGAACCTGTCTACCTCCTGTGATTGTTCTATCTGCTTCTGCGTATTAAGATACTCATGATATGCAACTTGCTCCGATATCAAAGAGGATATTATCTGCCGACCGATCTGAATCAACTCGTGGGCGGCCAGGTTGTTTTGCAGAAGCCATTCGTCGGCGCGCCGCTCGTAAGAAGCAGTCTGGCTGACCAGAGAAGTCGCTCTATCTACCAATGTTATCTGTTGGTCGATGGAGCGGGAAATTGCCCGTCCTACATTAGAGAAGATCTCGCCAAGCGCCATCTCAACTGTGGCGCCGCAGCCTATGGGTTGCACATGCAATTTCGCGTATGGCAACGTAGCAAGTATCGAAGTTATGATATCTGTAGCGGCGGATGAGTTCCTAAGTTCAGTGGCGATAGCCGGGAGAACATTAAGAGCATATGACTCATTCCTGGACATATATAATTTCCCCTCGGAGAGATGACCTGCGATATTTAGTGGCGAATCAGCATCGGCCAACTTCAGTTGAGGATATGATTGCGTTGCGACCGCTTTTTCATACTGACCCGCCAGGGCGCCGTACGCCTCGTCGAAATTCTCCTCCGTTAGCTCTCTGCGATCCAGAGGGAATGTGTCAGGCGCAATCCCACTGTCCGGAGTTAAACCCAACAGCCGCTGGTAGTATTGGTAGCGTTCTAACGCGCTGGAGCGGCTTCTTAACAGGGATTCGGTTGCTTCCTGCGCCTGCTTCCATTGCAAGAAGCGCACATCCTGAGTCATCTGCTGAATCTTAATCTCATGGCCTTGCCGCAACAGCGCCATGCTTTCGCCATCTCTCTTCTCTATTGCTGACAGCAGAGCACTGCCGAGGCCGCGCACCTCGGCGCAGAGCTCGAGTGACTTCTGAATATAATATAGACATCGTACCGGTGCGATCGGCTGATTCAATCCGCTGACGATGGAACTGATGTCGATCCCCGCAGCGGCTGCCTTGACCAGCATGGCGGGGTCAAGCGGCGGATCGAAAAGAGCAAGCTGGCGAAACACGCCCTCGAGATTCAAGCTATTGTGTATCTTAAAGAGCCGGTCAGCCACGATGTCCCAGTACCCGAGTATTTTCTCGTTGCGCGGGATGCAGAAGTAAAGCGTACGTCCTATGCCAAACAGCGGCCCGGCGGCGCCCGGGTTCGTATCCTGTACCTGAGGCAGGAGGTTAAACGGGAAATTGCCCTCCAACTCCACGAGTGCATTACCCATCGCATCGAGGTTCTGTTCCTTAAGTTGCTTGAACGTCTTGGAACGGACTGTACCCGCCGGCGGGATGCGCTGCGGCCGCGGTCCCAGCAGATTTGCCGCCAGCACATAGCGCAACATCGCCTCATTGATGGATTCCACTGTGTCCTGCCGGAAAAGACTGTCTCCCCAGTTGATCAAGTTATCGAGATACTTCATAAAAACACTGTACTGATAAGCAACATGCCTGGTCCGTGCCACAGCATGCGGCTGGAACGGATTGTTCTTGATGGCCTCATAGCCGCAGAGTATAGTCTCCTTAAGCTGCAAATCGTGTGCAGTACAATCGGCATCGGGCTTGCTCAGCAGCGCCAGCAACTCATCAATCTGCGTGACATCGCAATCCTGGCGAAAGGCTAAAAATTTCCAGAAGCGTTTCGGGGGCGTGACCGATGTGTCGTTGCAGGTAGGATCAAAGATATAGTGGAACCAGCGCTGCGCCTCGGCAAAACGCTGGTTCTTGCTGAGGTGCACAGCAATGGTGAGCGGGATATGGAAAAGCAGCTCCCAGTTGTAATTCGCGTACGGGCCGCCTGTGCGGAGATCGATCTCCTTGGGGAAAGAGTCGATTTTGACCGCCGTACTGGCCGGCGGCGTATAAAGGTTATTGAAGAAATCAGCAGACAGGTCTTGATGGAATGTGGGGTCGAGCATTCCGGTAAGCGATTTCTTATTGAGCTGCTGGATCAACTCGCCGACAAAGGGATGGAAGAAGTTCTCGAAGGTATAGGTGAACTCCGTATACTGTTGAGAAGTTATCTGCCCGATCTGGCTCGTTTGAACATCTTTATAGCCATGGAACCCGGTTTGCTTATTATTCGAACTGTTCATAAAATGCTCACCTCCGTATTACTGCTGTGCCTGGCTTTTCAAGCCACCCGCCGGACCGATATCTTTATCACCAAAGCGTATCGTACCGGCACTGCCAATACCCCGGTGGATATAGGTATCCTCGGAGATAAAACGCTCCATGGACGATTGGTCAGCAACGCCAATGTCCGGCTTCAGCGGGCTTGAGCCGTATATCTCCGAATTGGGCCTGGGTCGCGGATCAACAGGCAGGGCAGGCTGCACCAGCGCTGGCATAGTTGGGTCCGGTTTGTACGCAATGGTTGCAGAGATGTACTCCTGCCACTGCGGAATCTTCAAAATTCGCTCTGCCGTGGTCACATAGAAAACATGATGGCCATCCTCATAAAAGAATGGCGCGTCCCACGGGCTTAGCAATTCATAAGACGGTGCAATTGTGCGGTCGGGCAACAGGTTTTTCAGAATCGAGTTAGTAGCGTTGGGAGAATCCTGCATAATTGCCCACAAATCACTGTAATATTTGATTGTGAAGATTAGGGTTGAAGTGTCCAGATTTCGGCTTTTACCAGGTCTTAGCATAGTAACAGAAGGACCGATTACCTGCGGGTTAACTGAAACGAGTTCCTCTTTAGTCACCGGCAGGCTATGCGTGTTGTAGAGGAGGAACGAGGAAGAATTGGTCCCATCCATAATAACTATGCGCAAACCGTCCACCTCAAAATTGACCCTTAACTGGAGACTCGAACGATCAAATGCTCCAGACCCCGACGCGGCATACGTCCCCAACTTAGTCGGCTTATTAATATCCGACGTTTTAGCCGGCTGCCATTTGCCGTTGTAATACTCACTCCAACAGAGAACGGCCTGCACTGTGATATTAGCTGGAGGGATATTTATTGGGGTCGAAGTATCGAGCTGTGATAACGTAGTTTGATTTTGATTCTGGCCGGTTGTGGGTGTGTTGAGTGGTGACTGTTTGAGAATCCTCAGCCAGAAAATGAAAAGGCGACCTTGCCAGACAACAGGAAGCACGGGATTGTCCTCGATATCGAGTTTTATCGGCTCCCAGGGTTTCCAATATCCATACTCGCGACGGCGGTAATAGTATTTGCGGTTGCCTCCGGATGTACGGGCCACGACGTGTGCAATATCATCCTCCGTATCAATTGTATCGCTTTCAAAATAATGGATGCCGCAAGGCTCCAGCTTGGCAACCTCCTCCAGCTTGGATAGATAGTTCAGCAGTGCAGTCGCAGCGGTATCCTCGGTGATATCGCTCTGCAGCAGCTCACTCATGGTCTCCTTGAAGAACGGTGACTGGTCGTCGCGCAGCTCAGGCTCCAGCCAGTTCTCCGGGAAGAGGAAGACTTTACGGTTGGCCTCCCAAACCCGGTAGCGGCTCATCCACTCCCACTGCTTGGCATCAATGGACGACGGCTTAACCTCCGTCTCAAGATTCATCAGGCAGCGCTCGATAAAGAGCTGGACCGATAACAGCGCATGGCGGATACGCGAAGTTTGTATGATTGGCTCCATTTGAACGTCCATCAGGAAGTACTCGAAAAGTTTATCCGGTGTATCGATATGCGAAGTCGTGCTATTCAAGCCCATCTGGTGCAGGATATAGGCCACCAGCGCATCGCGCTGCAGTCCGCGCATCTCATCGTTGATAGGTTTGAGGATATTAAGCCAGTCGCTACTGTCGTAGCGGGCGCGCAGGGCAGACTGCAGGTCACGCACGGTTGCAGCAGTTGGCTCGTTGGTTGCGGCATTGATCAGTGCAGACGCCTGGATGCCCAATTTTTTCACCCAAGCATAGGCGTCGTAGACACGGCAAAACGTATATAAGTGCGTCAAAGCATTATGATCCGCATTATTGGCAATGACATTATTGAATCGAATTAGCAGTACATCGAGTGAGGCGAGTTCCCAGCGAGTAAGGGTCAACAGAAGACTGTCCCCATTCGGTGTTACTGCCGCCGGGTCTTTGAGAACGGTGAGAAGGCGCTCATCCCTGGGGGACAGGGCAGCTTTAATGCAGGCAAAGTCCAGTAGCGCAATGAGAACATTGAGAAGTGCGGTGGAAGTAGTGATATCTGGGCTGCCTGAGGAGGGCAGGCAGTTCAACCAGCACTCATTGATGATTTTGTAATCTGCATTCGACGCCAGGTAGGCAATTTCGTTTGCAGTTAATTTAAGCACAGTTGCCAGAGCTGCGGCCTTCAGAAAGCGGACATAGACCTGGCGCAGGTGGTCGGTCAGGATCGCTGAGTAGAGATACTGTGCGGGGATGGTCTCCCGGCCCCGCCCTGCAGTCCACCAGCTAACGATTAGTGTGTCTTTGAACTTCTCCACCTTGAGGGAGATAGTATAGAGTCTGCCAGCCTGGAATTCAATGGAATCGTGATTGTTCCATATATTATCATTGGGATTTGTACTAGCATTAGAATCCAACGTCACCAGTGTACCGTCGAGGTACAGTGTCACAATCGCCCCCGTATCAACCTCAATATTCAGCTTGTACAAGCCGTTTTCAGGGGCTTCCAGATAACCACTCCAGATACCGGATATGGCAGCTAAGGAATTTGATGCATTAGCAGGAAGCTTGTTGCTCCCGGTAGCTGTGTAGGATAGATTGGCTTCGGCAGGATGTGTGATGTCTGCCAAATCAGGCATCGGGTCAGGTATCATGTCTCTGAAGAAGAATTTTGCTGTGAGGCCGGTTATTCCTAAAGCAGTAAGGTCATCCAATGCCGGAAGGCCGTTATCGCCCATGGCGTGCAGAACAGTCGCATCGTTAAGAACAGCGCCGGAGAACGATGCATCTACTTTCGCTACTGCGCTGATAGCCTGTAAAGCCTGCTGGCGCTTGCTGCGGCGCTTCAGCTCCGGCAAAAAATTCGTCAATAGAGCCGACAGCTTTTTCTCTTCAGTCTCCGAAGAATTGGTGAAGGCATCGTAGTACTGCTGTAACTCCGGAAAACGGACGAAGAACTGCCCCACGACTTTCTGGTTCTTTGCATTGAGGCTGCCCACGGCAGTTACGAACTCTGGCGTCGCTCCGACAGCTGTCGTGACTGCAAGGAAGGCGGCTACAGACAGTACTCCTGCTAAGGAGAGTAATTTCCGGGCGTCGTCGTATATAATGCGTCCCTGAGCAGCATCCACAATGGACTGCTCCAAATTGGCTTTAATGACCTTCTGATTCTCTTCATAAAGATTACTAGCTGCGACGTTAAAAGTATCAACCGCCTCCTGCGTGGAGAACGCGGATATTGCAGCAACCTTGAGTGCGTCCCGGATGGATGCGTTCATGGCACCGGTAAAAGATAGCAGCTTTTTAGTGTCGTCGTAGGCGATAAGCCCGGGGGCGGCATCCACGATAGGCTGTTCCAGTTTGGCCTGGATTATCCTCTGATTCTCCGCATAGAGGTCGTCCACCGCGGTATTAAAATCAATCTTCTGTTGAGAAGAAAATGTTATTTCTGGTTCGGCGGCGGCAGCGGCTTTTAGCGCTGCGCAAGTGGTTGTGGACAATACGCCGGTATAGGAGAGCAGTTTCTTGCTATCGTCGTAGGCGATGAGTCCCGGCGCAGCGGCATTCACGATGGATTGCTCTAAAGTTGCCTGGTGGTGTTTGTATGGCACACTGGTGACCAAAGTTGCCTGAGTGTGGAGGTATGTCACACTGGTGACCAAAGTCGATAGGACACGGCTGTAAGGCACACTCGTAACTAGAGTATTGCCCAGGAGGCCAAAAAATAAGTCAGTGGCATCATTGCCGTATACCAGCGTCATCAGTGAGCGGGTGATCTGGCCGTCCGGGTCGTCGCTGACTGCGAACTCAGTTTCGACGGCTGCCAGCGCTGAGCGCAATGTGCGGGAGAAATCGGATATCTCGCCGTCCTCGGGCGAGGACTTGCCGCTGATATCCTGGTTCCATATAAGATACAGAGCCTCAGTTGGTTTCAGCGATGCGGCGCGGATGCTATTCACCAATTCTATGAGACGCGTGATAGGCGGGTAAGCGGGGTCGGGTGCAGCGAATGGATCAATGCCCGTAAACCGGGTCAGCAACAGAAATTCCCGGATGCTCAGTTTCAGCTTCCGTGCTAGCCAGCCCCGGCGGAAGACTGCGCTGATAGTTTCCACATTAAGAGGTGTATTCATATTGTAGCCAAGCGCACCGACAATTTGGCTAAGCTCGCTGTCAGCCAGGTTAAAGGCCGCGCGCAGAGTGTCGGCATGAGCTATCAGTTTATTACCCGGTGAGATGGTCCGGTCGACTGTCGAGCCTGGCAACAGGAAATTACCGTAACCGTCATCAGCAAACACCGGGTCCTGCTTCAGTGCCGCTCCAAGAAACATTTGCCTGTACAGGCATGCATCCCCATGCGTGTCAATTGGCGCAAAGCAGGCCAGCAACGGCAGCAGGTCTTTTGGGACCGTCAGGTTGAGTGCCTCCATTACGCGCTTGATTACGCCGAGACGCGGCAGCAGGACCAAGAATCCGTTCTCAAGCTTTTGCATATTATCCACCGGGTGCGGTGGCGGGGCGATTGTTCTATCGACCTGCAAATTACTCTCAACATTGGGCATACTCGGAATCTGGTCGGCCGGATACAAGGCTGTAATTGCCTTATCTGTCTGCTCGATAGTCCAGCCCAATTTTTTCCAGAGCCGGATGAAGCGGATCAGTCGGACAAACTCGAAGTCGCTAATACAGGATTGGAGTTTTGCCGGATCAACATAGCGGAATTCCAGCTTGTCAAAACTGCAAACATCGTCCGATCCCGCCGGATTTGTGAGCGTGATCAGGCTCATAATATTTGCATAGTTCGTATCGTCTTTCACCCATGTTATGATATTCCCTCCGTACTGGCTTGCATCAACGTGTGGAGCTAAAGTTGCAAGGAACGAGGCCTCTGTCATTTGGTTATCTCTGAACCTCTGCAAGGCTGAGAACGGTACGCCCAGCCGCTCCAGCTTGGGAATGAGGGTGGAATTCGGGTTGACAAAGCGGGTCTTGAGGATCTCAACAAGGTCTACATATGAGATGCCTGTTATGCGTGTGAATGTCTTTGCATTTGATAGATCCGTCCGCACGTCATTTATGGCGGTTGTGGACAGATAGCCGTAGAGTTCCTGCAATGTTAGAGTATGGTCGGTAAGGAGTCTGTACTCCTGACGGGAAAGACACAGTTCCTCCATTAAAATATCACGCCAGCCATAATCGGAGTCCGTCAGCCGTTCAATGGAATCATTCTTGCGCAGTGCCTCCATTACCCTGGGAAGCGGGGCCTCAAATTTGTTGAAATAGCGGCGCAGGTTCTCCAGTGGTTGGTGGAAAGGCAGAGGGGGTTTGGGAGGAAGAAGCGGAGGAGTGCTCAGTGGTTTGCCGGCAAGGATGTCGTAAGCCGTGTCTCTGACATACTGCGGATTTGCCAGCAGTTCTTCGGGAGTGGTGGTGCTGTCGGTAGTGTAGCCTTCATAGGCGGCCAATGACAAAGAATTGGTTATATACCATTCCAACGTCTCGTTGACCAGGTCGATATATGGAAGCGGCATGTTAGTATTTTCACACGTGAGCGGAAGATACTGTATCTCATGGCGGCGCCCAAGCAAAACGTCAAGTGGGTTATTACCATAATTAGTTGGTTTGTCTATAAACTGAAGAAGGTCAACCAGATAAGCGGCAGGACTCAATATTGACCTGCAGTCCGCACAGTCGCAATAGTCCATCGCCCCAAAGAGGTTTTCCAGAGTTGGATAGGCGATAATTCCTGCGGCATGCGAATTGGGATCCACTGGATTGGGCAAAATCTGTGCCGGGCAATATCCTCCGTCGCCGGATGCAGTACGGGCGGTTACATAAGACACGGCAATGTTCAGTGCTGTGTTATGCACCTGTTGCGACTTTGCATGGATCAGCCGGGCGTTCATATCGCCGCCGACATCGTCCTTGAACATCTGGACAAACTCATCCCTATCGTAGCGCACGACTGCGCAGGCCGAGTCCACCCCTTTACGCAGCAAAGCATTCATCGCATCATGATCAGGCGTGATATTATAAACACGCTGGATGCGGGCAATTTCCTGATGTACATCTGTTTCAATTTGCACATCTTTGTTTAGCGCAACATATTGCGCCACCGGTTGCATGCCGATCTCGAACTTGCCCTGTTGCGAAGCAAGAAAATTATATGTTCTATCTTTAAGCGGAAGTGTAACGGGCAGGTACTTCTCACTGGCTTGCTTATCTGGCAGGGGCATTTCCTTGAAGGGTTTGCCAGCAAGTGGTGTATCGCCGTTTTTGACCATCTGCGCAACCACGGCCGTCGGGTAACTCAGCCGTACCTGCGCGGCCAGCATCTCGGCATAGCGGCTGCGTTTCTCTTTGTCGTCAGCGCCAGTGATTTCCGGTGGAATGGGGACCGGTGAAATGGAAAGTTTGGGATCGCCGTCGATCAACTTGCGCCACGTCCCCACCAGGTGATAGCCGCCGTCAACCAGCTCCAGCGTGTCATTGATGCGCCCTTTCGCGCTGTTCTTGTGCAGGTTGCTAATCAACGAGGCATTGTTGAGAGTTAAGTACGCGAGCTGACCATCCAACTTTAGTCCTTTCGCAGTTTCTTCACCAAAACTTCCCTGCACTGCTTTCCAAAACTGTGGCAGATCACCACGGCACCGTGTATAAGTATCGGCGAAGAGTCCCTGCTTTTCCTTGGGTATCCTTGAGACCACCAGCATGTCCGTCAATGTAGACACACCTATCGTGGCCGGCATGTTTAGAACCCGTTGGGCGGCCAGCACCGTGAAATTCTCTTTTGCCTTTTGAACATTCTCTTTCAGCGCAGCAGGTATCACTCCTTGTGCAATGCCCTGGTTCCATATCGCTTCCGCAGTTGCAGGATCAATATTGTATAATGCAGCTTCGTTGGCCGGCAGCCCGGCACGGAAGAGCGCGTAGAAGAAGGCCGGCTCGATTTGAGGATTGCCCTTGTCCACTGTCCCGGCGCTGAACTGGTCGGCCAGGGATGCCAGCGCTACTGCGCGGGCGTCCCATCCGGTCTTGTTCGCCAGATAAGTGATATCCTGCTGGGCGTCCGTTTCCTGCAGGGTGCTCAGATTGCCCTTGAAGTGAACTGAAATGGCGTCAGTCAGCGTTTTGTGCTCAGATTGCAGGGTTGATACTAATGTGTCGTCTAGCAGGATATTCAGGGTCTCGCTGATCGAGGAATTATAGTGAACATCGGAAGCGGCGAGAAACGTTTTATCGGCATAAGCACGCGCCTGTAAATCGGGTTGCACCTTGCCCCGCTTGAGCAGGTCGTCGTGGGTGAAAGAAGCTTCATAAACGCCGCTCTCGTCGGTAAATGCTTCGGTTAAATTAAAATCCCCGCCCACCCCCTTGTCCACGATCTCGATACGCAGCTTGGCCACCCCGGCACTGACCCGGCTGGCGACTTTGCCGGTCACCTGAAAGGTTGCAATGCCCTCACCCACCGGTGCTTCTGCTGCTGCGGTGATCAACGGAGCAGTTTTGCTGTCCGCGATTCCCGTGGGTTCAAGACCGTGCTGCTTCTGGAATTCCTGGATCGCCAGCTTCGTGGACTTACCGAAAAAGCCTTCTTTGTCTTCAATGGTAAAGCCCAGCATCTTCAACCCTTTCTGAAGATTTGTTACATCCGCGCCTTGCATCCGCAGTGATAAATTTCGCTTCTGATCTACCATGTCAGCCTCCTTTCTAGAGATAGTAGTCCTACTCTACTCGTATTTCGATAGATTCATCATATTCCCCAGTCCTTTTATTATAAAAATACGACACCCTCTCCCAATACGTTGCAAAATTAGCCTTTTTTCCAAAAATCTCCTCTTCTTCATGTAACATCTTTTCATTTTCATACTTCTCTCGTTCTTCTGGGTGGTATTCAAAATAAACCGCCTCATTTTTTTCTTGCAAGGCAATTTGCTCTCTAATACTCCAACCAGCTGTCTTCTTTTCTTGGATAGTTGTCTTCATTGTTGTTACATTTGAAACAATATTTTTACCAGGAGGTGGAGCATAACCTACAGGTGCTTCAGTAGGAGTATTTAAATTTTTAATATTTTCTATAGCTTTAAATTTTTCTGCTGATTTTTGAGAAATAAATGGTTCTGTAGTTTTTGCGGGACGAATTACAACTTCTTTTAACCAATTACCCGGGGTATTTGCATATAATTCAGACAATGTAGGTTGGTATTTGGCGGAAATTACAATTTCCTTAAAATTGGGACCATATACCTGTTCGGTAGATTTCCAACCTTTCCCAGTATAAATACATTGTGAGGTATAGGTACCCATATCAGCATTCCAAATATCGCCTAGTTTTGGTTTGCGTGGTGGAGTTTTACTTGGTTTGGGATTTCTAGGATCGTTATTAGGACTGCCTTGTAAACCCAATTGATCTATATAATAAAATGGGTTATTCTTGCTATACTCATACAGATTAACTCCATCCCCAATCCCAATTGGATCCGCACTCAACCATATTCCTAACCATGACAAATAGTACCGCGCAGAGTGATACTCCAATCCACTCTCCTCATCCCGTTCCATACCCGTATACCGGTATCGTTTGGCAGCAGATTTAATCGCTGCGTTCTTCGCTTGGTAAGCCGTCGTGCCGAAGGGGTGATATTCTTCGTAGCTGATTACCTGCGCATTACTATCCAGTTCCAAACTTGCAGAACCGAGGTGATTATGATGCTGGTAGCGAACCAGGCGTCCTTCCGATCCATCGTCCACTTCGTTGCGGGTCTCTATCATCACAAAGCGGTGCTGCTTGTCCATCAGGCTCAAGCTGATTCGCTGTAAACCTGCATACATACCGCTATGTTTCTGGTAAAGTTCGTAACCTGAAATATAAATCCGTTCCTCTTTCCTGGTGGGATTGCTGCCTGCGGCAGCCTGATTTTCGGTGATTTTCCGGATACGCTGGCCCTGTCCATCGTACTGGTAGTAAGTGGTTTCTGCTGTTCCATTACCCGGATTTACTTTTTGTTTTACGGTTCTTATCAACTCTTCTTTACAGTTCCAGCCCATATCTCCCAGGTGAGGCATGGCAGTCATATAACCGTGTTGGGCATGGTGTGGGTACGTATAAGTTTCCGAGCCTATTTGTGTGCTTATGAGACGATTGTTGGCAGCCTGATAGGCGTAGTTCCTGGTCCAACTTTTGCCAGCCGCCTGTTGCTGCATTTGAAGTATGTTGCCAACCGCATCGTATTGATAGCTCTGAGTGTAGTTGCGCATGACAATTGGATCGCCCGGGTTCACCGGCTGCATGAAGGGCGCATCGTTCCAATTATCTTTGGCATCAAATGAAACGGAGACACTGTTTTCCCTGCCGGTGGCTTCCACCAACCGGTAGAGAGCATCGTATGTATAAGTTGAGACACCGATAATTTTTTGATTATCAAAGAACACAGCCGGAATGTCTTTATCTTCAATATGGGTAATATTGCCAATGGGGTCGTAAGTGTAATACCAATCCTGCAGCGGATCGCCGTTTTGGCGCGTGGTTTCCAGGCGTTTCAGCCGGAATGTCTCTCTATCATAATAAAACTTCGTGACAACATTATTGCCGTATTGGATGCGCCGGCGCTGGCCCTTCTCATTGTAATCTATGTTCAGAATATAGATAGCGGTAACAGCGGGATTAGTATGAGCCACGGTTTCACTATTGAGCAATCCGGCTTCGTTGTACGAAGGGGTCATGACGCTGCCATCCGGAGCAGTCTGACTGGTAATCCTACCCAGGGCATCGGTCTCGGTGACAAACGTGAAGCTCCCGGTTTCCAGGTCATTTAGCAGATTATCATCAATCCAGTTGGCAGTGTTTTTGTAGTCTTTGTATAGCTTCCGAATGGTTGATTTAGGCTGACCCTTAAAATCGTATCCGGGCATTTCCAGCAAGCCGCCGGTGTCGTAGTGATGATAAACCTGGCCTCGAAGATTAAGGTCTATATCTGCCGCCCCGCCAATGGCTACCCCTTCTCCGTAGAATATCTTGTCAAAAACATTATCCAGCGGCGTATTGCCATCGCCATCCAGCACTTTGCCATATAAAGGGCGATGCAGGATGTCGTAGAAATACTGGAACTCATGGTTGCGTTCGTCCCAGGTGCGTAAGGGGTTTTTGAGAATATTGAGAAGCAACCAGCGCTGCCCGGCATCCATACTGTTTTGATACACCTTATTGCTCAGAATATCGTATTTATACTGCATCACAACATTACCGCGGGCATCGGTGACGCCGCGGAGATTGCCTTCGATATCCAGAGTAGAGACGGTACTATAAAACTCATCCGCCTCTGTCACGATATTCTTATTGTGCTCTATGGATAAAACTGGCCTGCCCAGCGTGTCGAAATACTGGATTTGGGGAGTGTTGGCATGCATGGCGGCTTTGCCGGCTGCCGCATTCTCCCGTGCAGGGTCCTTGCCCTCGGCGATAAGCTCGGCATCGATCAGACGGTTAATGCGGTTGTTATACCAGGAAGATTCCAGGATTGTGTCGTTCCGGTCGTAAATCGCTTGCTTCCAGGAGTCAAACTCGGTATTGCTGAAAGTCCCGTCGGGCATTTCGGTTTTAATGAGCCGCCCCAATGCATCGTAATACATGATTGGTGTAACACCCGATTCCACCAGCTCTTTCAAATCTTCAAATTTGTGTGTCACGGAGAAATAGGGCTCGTATTGTTTGACGGCATTGCCCTTGTTGTTGAGCACCGTGCGGCCGTTGCCTATCCAGCGAAGTTGTTTGGGATCAGAAGCAGACGTATCGACTTCAGAAACCGAATAAGCATCACCAGTTACCACGACCTGTTTGGCAGGTCCCGGCTCCGCCTGCGCCTTTTTCATAACGACCTGCCCCAGGCCGTTGGAGTATTCAAAGCTGATCTGAACAGGTGAATCACTGTTTTTCTGAAAATGTTCTTCCCTGGCAATGGAAGCAACAACCGCAGGCTTGCCGAAGTCTATATACACATCGAAGTCATAGACAAACCTTGCAGTGGCATGCTGCAATAATGCTTTTCCGACGGTAGTCAGTTGAACAGAGTTGGGAGCATTGAAAAATGCGGCAACTTGGGTCGTTTCGTCACCCGAAGTAAATTCATTCAATCCAGATAAATCATCGGCCTCGCTGCCTTTGCCAAATACCGCCATAGCTTTCACCAAACCCAATTCATCCGTGATGGCTTCGGAGATATTATTATTGGCGTCTTTCATGCGCTGCGGCGACAGCGTGTGGAAATTGAACTTTTCCACGCGTGCCTTATTGCCAATGGCGTCCTCCGTTTCTTCAATGAGCAGGTAATAGTTGGAGTAGTACCTGACACTGTTTTTCGCCCCATAGGGATCCGTATAGGAGATGGGCGAGTAGAAGCGGGCCTGTGCGTCCACGCCGGTTTCCGTGCCTTCCATAAACTGGATCGTGCCGGAGCGTATCCACCAGTTGGCATCGCCCTCGCTGTGGGTGAATTTGCCTTCCAACATTAATGCGTCGTTTATTTTTGAGCCAGTAATATTGATGGGACCAAAAATATCTTCCAGCAATCCTGGTGTATAAGCCAACTTGTAGCTTTCAAAAGGCAAGCCTTTGGATTCTAATTTGTTCAGAGGCAGCGCACCTGTCAAGTCATTCCTGTAATAAATGCTGCGGACATGCTCTATAAGCCTTTTTTGTGAGGCGTTGCCTATGGGCTCTTTCTCTATCTCATGGTATTCGACTTCGGCGGAAGCCGACAGTATGCCGTCAAAATCAGCAGCAATGTAAATGCCCCCTGGCTTGGTCACGCCTTTCAGTTCAAAGGTCTTTACCTCGGAAGGCAATCGAAGGCGGTACTCGTCATAACCGATTACATCGTTAGTAAAACAATTGTGAGTGTAGATGATGGCTGCCCGATTTTGCGCTGCCTGCGTTTCCGGAGGCAAAGAAGTATCGGCGGCCATCCGCCGATAAACCACCGACGCTGATTCCAACACATTGCCATACTCATCTAACTTGATGTTCAGCGTATGGGCGATGCGCGGGTCAGTTGTATCCCGTTCATAGCTATAAGTAATGGCTTCGCTTTCCTTCACTACAAAGATGGCGTGCTGGTTCTGCCCTTTAGGCTGTAATAACTCGATGACGCAGTTGTGAGCAGCGACGGAATAAGGGGTCAGTTCCTTTTGAAGTTCGCCGAGAGTGGCTCCCACCGGCGGGGCATCTTTGGCGAATACTTCGGAACGCAAAGCCATGCTCTTGCAGGCCCGTAAGGCTTCCCGCCATTCTTCTGCGCTTAAATGCTCAATGATGGTAGCACTCAATCCGGGAGCGGCAACAATCCTGGCGTCAGGCAATGGAACTTCGTGGCTCACAACGGTGAAACCCTGCCTGGCCATTTCTTCATACCAGTACTCATGGGCAAACTGGTTGAGGATGTTTTCCCTGTTTAAAAATGCGCCGGTATGAAACCATGATTTGGTGATTACAGGTTCCTGGTGCAGAGTCCTGTCTACAATGTTGCTGGCATCGCCTTTTATCCAGTGGTCAAAATCTTCCGCATCTGTCTGTTCCACCATGCCAAAGCCCCTGAATTCCCGTTCGGCATGGTCATAATAGCCGTGGTGGTATTTGTAATAGCTGACGAAACGGTAACCCGTAATCGTATCCCTTGTTTCGGTTTTTGAAATACAATGAACCGGAAAATGCAGTTTGGTTACCCATGGCCTGCCTGCCAGCTTGTCCTCTATGTAAAATTTAGTGGAAGGAGTATATTCCAGCGAAACTTCTTTACCCAGGTTATTCTTATAAGAAACCATGATGTGCGGTTTCTTGCTGTTCATCAGATCAATGTATTTAAGAGGAGCCTGAGCATCCTTAACTAAATTGCTGGACCACACTATACAGGCCACGCCATTACCAAGCAGATCGGTAACGGTTATTTTGGACTGACTGTGTACCTCCGGGAAGGCATCTATCTCGAAAGATGTAGAACTGAACCGATTGCCACTTAGATTTTTCCAGCAGGTAAATTTGTTTTTACCCAGATAGATGATATCCGTTGTGCCTGAACCGTCTATGTCCGACAATCGTAAATACGAAGGGTTAAATGAGTCGGGGTGGTCGAACACCGGCGCGTTATCCATGCCCACTTTTGCACCGAATCTCCCGTAACCAAAATTGGGCCAGTAACAAACCTCCCCGTTGCGAATTCTGACGATGTCTATCAAACCATCGCCCGACATATCCGCCAGGAACACGGTCTGTTTAGGATCGGAAAACACAATATGCGGCCCGGCTTCTTCATCGAAAGGTTTCGGCGTTTGATAAGCAGCTTCAAACCCTTCTCTCCCGGCGGACTCGTACCAGGTAAATACCCGATCTTCGGTAATCACAACTTCTGGCTTGCCGTCGCCATTCAGGTCGAGCAACCGGGTGTTGGCATCCTGCATATCAATATTGGGAATGTTTTTGAATGTTCGGAATGCTTGCCATTCGTCATCGTCGCTTAGCTCAAAATAACCTCTGGGTTCCGTATTCAAGCTGACCAGCTGTTTTCCGCCATCCGCATCCAGGTCCAGCAATTGCAGGCGGCTGCCTAAACCAGCAAAGAATGGCTTGGGGGATATCAGCTTAGCCCGCTCAAATATGCCCTTGCCGAGATTGTGCTTGTAATACCAGCCGTTGGCCTGTTCGCTGAGTATTCCGGAGAGCCCCTCGTTAAATAAGTCGGTAAATTGATATAACGGTTCATCCAATCCGGCAGGCGCATGAACCAAAGCATCCGGTGAAATGGATTTGATGTCTTTGTTCCAATCGTGTTTCTGATATTCAAACTCCATCGCGGGGAGATTATTGTGCGTGTAAGTGCCATCAATTTGTTTGATAAATCCAGATGCCGTAATTGATTTCAGGAAACTGAAGTCTTCTTCGCTTGAAGTGTCGTATTCAAAATTGAGGGATTTTACCAGAGCCGAATTACCGGGAAGCTCAGCAAAATAATGAAAAAGCAAGACCCTTTTGCAGAGCCTAGTGGTTCTTATTTCAAAGCCGGCCTTGTATTCTGAGAATGAATCCAGCCTGAAATCCCAATAATTTATTTTCGTGTAAGGCGCATTCTGGTCATATTCTCCGTAGTCAAAAACAGTCTGGAACAGGTAATCCGTTTCAGACGGAAATGGATCGCTGAACTTCTTGTAAGGGGGTTTATTACCGTATAGAACCTTTTCTAAATAGAGATTGGTGTAGGTGATGTTTCCGTTTTCAACGCGGTTTCTATTGTGCAACAGGAAAGGGTTAAATCCTTTGTTATCTTCCTTCTTGTAGATGTAATGAGTGCAATTACCCTTGTCATCAAATACAAATTCAGGCAGCCATTCAAAGATTCTATTACCATCATGCGGGTCGGCAATCCTTGAAGCGTCGCTCCAACCAAAAAGCGTGGTGACATTTTCCTTGGTTATGACTCGCCATTTAATTTCAGGCGATGTTTTGCTTGACCACCTCTCGATCCGAGCGAATAAACCTTCGATCCTGGGTCTATAGAATCGAATTATAAACCCGTTCGTCAAATCGGTATCGTTGATGACGTAGTTCCCACCAGTATCCACGGTAAAACTGCCGCCAGACTCCTTTTTGAGTTCAGGGACCAGGTCTTCGGCCTCAGAAAAGAGAAAAGTATCCGAATCGATAGAATCGAAATACTGCGGAAGTTTTTTGTCGGTCTTGCGTTTTATGGATGGCAGGTTCAAGGTCCAGCCCAACCCAAAAACACCATTTCCTGCGCCTGAATTATAAGATAAACTCAATGCCGGCGAAGCACCGCGGGCAGGAGAGAAAGGTAGGGGTATGGAAAAGGAAGCAGTGCCATTAACAGCATTCACAGAAAACTTTTCACCAATGCCTTTGATGGCTCCCCCACCCTTGGGTAGGCTGATAGAAGGTATTTCAATCGCATTGGATTTTGTTTTACCCCTATCTGTACTCAGGAATTGGGCGGACAGGTTTTGGCCTTCGGTTTCTTTTTTGTTGCCTTCCTGTTTAAGGGTATCCAACACTACTCTCCACCCTATCAGCAATATTACTTAGAAGGTTCTTATTGACATTATATTCGGTATGTCAATCCCATTTGTGAATTTTCACGAGCTTTCGCATAAAACTATATTAAAATATTTTGCCCGGCTTTTGAACGGAGCGTGCAGCCAAAAGGCCAAAATCCATATTTATGGATATCTACTACAATGGCGTGAGCCTTCGAGTAGGAAAAGGAGATCCTGACATCCATCCTGACGAGTTAAATAGAATTTCCGATATTTTTGTGAGGATGATTTATTAAACTGCCGGCACTTGCTCATTCAGATATAATGAAATAGTTCGATAAATATCCGACTATCAACATAGAGTTCAGTCAATGGGAGAAAAGAAGACTTAGCAGGGAGGAAGAAAACATGTCTATCGTGAACCCCGATAACAAAAAGATGCTATTGAGTTGTGATGGCGGGGGAATTCGTGGGCTCATTGCTGTCAGGTGCCTGGAGAAATTGGAAAAAATCGAAGGGAAACCTTGTAGGGAGATTTTTCACTTCATGGCAGGTACCAGCACCGGGGCCATCATAGTTGCCGGTCTTGCAACGGGCATTTCTGCCAGCGAACTGGCGGGCCTTTATTTATCGCGATGCAAACAGATGTTCAAGAGAACTCCAAATCTATACACCAGATTCATTATGTACGAATATGATAAAACAGGTGTGAAAGAAATTCTCAAAAAGACCTTCGGGGATAGTGTGCTCCGGGAGCTGCCCGTAGACATATTAATAACCGCCAAGGATACAGTAAGGGGCGAGACCATGTTTTTTGAGAAGAAAATGTTCGGCAACATGCTTTTACGGGAGGCCGTAGAGTCAAGCATGTCGGCGCCCACCTATTTTCAGTCCAACGGGAGATATGTGGACGGGGGAGTTGGCAGCTTTAACAATCCCTGTTATCAGGCAGTAATTGAAGCAATATATTACCTGAAATACCCTAAGATGCAGACAAGACTGTTGTCGTTTGGCACAGGCAGGGAAATTAATAACATGAAAGAAGGTGAGGCCGAAAGAACAAATAAATTTGGATGGCTCAGCTATGTGATCGGTGAGGGGATGGATGATGCCAATGAGCTGCAGGTGCGGATGGTAAGAAGGGAATACGTAAACAGAGGGGAGATAGAATTTAAGAGATACCAGCTTTCATTTACTCAGGAAGTATTTGCCAAACTCGGCATACCCATAGACTCTATTACAAATCCTGGTATTTTCAAGATGGATGCGGTAGAGCACCTGGAATGTCTTGATACTATAGCAAAGAAATTCGCGGATCATATCACGTTTGAGGAAAAGGACGGGGTTGAGCTTGGTGAGAAGCCAAAACTCGAAGAAAGGGAATTCAGGCAATATCTCAGATAACATATCGAACATCGACAAGGGACTCTACTTGCACTATGTAGAAGTTAAAATGCCCGATAGCTGGGCCCGGGGTATTTCAGAGAAGGTTGTCAACCTGATTATTTGACAATTACATCAAGCTAAATTTTAGCAAAAAGGTTCTGTTTATTGTACACTTAGGCCCACCAGTTTGGTTTAGCTTCTAATTCTTGCGCCTCTTTACAAGCTCCTTTTATAATTCAGGGTATTTGCTATAAACTGTTTACTACGCTTTTGTCAGCGCTGAGTGGAGTATAAGAATGAAAATACTGGCATTCAACAGCAGCCCAAAAATGGATAAGGGCAATACCGCCCTCATACTAAACCCTTTTATCCAGGGGATGAAGGAGGCCGGGGCTGAAGCAGACCTATTGTATACGAAGCTTCTGGATATCAGGCCGTGCCAGGGTGAGCTAAGCTGCTGGCAGAAAAATCCAAGGCGCTGTTTTCAGGATGATGGCATGCGGGAGATATATGAGAAATTGGATGCTGATTTGCTGGTTTTCGCCAGCCCGGTCTATGTCTGGGGCATGAGCGGGCCGATGAAAAATCTGCTTGACCGTATGATGAACGTCATGCCGCTGAAAGAGCGGAAGGTGATACTGGTGTCCAGTTGCGGTTTTTGGGGCATGGATAACTTCGATGCGCTTATGCTCCATATAAAAACGATCTGCCGGTATACCAATTGGGAATTTGCCGGGGCATTGTTGCGTCCTCACGCAGCAGCCTTGAAAATAATGCTGGAGATGGGCAGGCCGGTAAATGACGTTATTGAAGCGGCCAAACAGGCGGGCAGGCAACTAATTGAAAACGGCAGGATTTCGGAAGAAACGTTGGATACCGTCAGCCGTGAACTTGTGCCGCTGGAGGTATGGGAGGAAAGAGTCAGGGCAAGGTACCAGGCAAATAATTGAGATACAAGGATAATTGCAATATTGGTTAAGGATGGGGAATGAAATATGAGTACCAGAGGTGATGCGGCTATTGCTAAGTTTTTCAGCGGGTATAACTGTGCTCAGTCAATCGTCTATGCCTTCTCAGATACCCTGGAGATTGATAAAAACCTTGCTCTAAAGGTTGCCTGCGGGTTTGGAGCTGGCATGGGGCGCAGACAGGAAGTCTGCGGGGCTGTAACAGGCGGGATAATGGTCATCGGTTTTAAATACGGCAGGGGTGAAAACGATGAACGTAAGATCATGGACCTGGCCTATGTAAAGGTGCGGACGCTGATGGACCGTTTCTCTGAAAAACACGGGACTTTTATTTGCCGTAAGCTGGTTGGGGAATGTGAATTGACCACTGACGAGGGTCAGAAACTGTACAAAGAGAAAGACCTGCTGCACAAGATATGCGCGCCGTGCGTTGTAAGCGTGGCCGAGATACTTGAGGATATCCTTCTGCAAGGCTAACCGGTTTGAGCATTTCCGCCTGCTGATTTCAGGTTGATGATAAGCATAGCCGCCACGATGCAGGCTCCACCCAGCAGGGTCCTCCAGGTCAACTGGTTCCCGCCGATTACTACGGCGAATATCCCGGCAAATACGGGCTCCATGGTCATCACGATGGCGGCCCGCGTCGGCGAGACGAGCGATTGTGCCCAGGTCTGCACGATAAAGGCCAGCGCAGTAGCGAATACCGCCGTGATGCCTATGGTTTGCCAGACTTCGATGCCAGGGGGTACGGAAATTCCACCGGGGACGGCGGCGATGATGGATATTACTGCGACGGTGGCAATCTGCAGAAACGCAAAAGTATAAGGATCGTACTGTGGTGACCATTCCCCCAGGCCGACTATATGTATGGCAAAAAGTATAGCGCACCCGAGCGTGAGCAATTCTCCGATGCCAACTGACCAGCCATTGAGGCTGAGAACTGCCACGCCAATTGTGGCCAGGGCAACCAAAAGCCAGGTATTGCGGTCGGTTTTATGACGCAGTAATATCCAGGCCATCACGGGCGTAAGCACAACGAACATGCCGGTAATGAAGCCGGAGACTGCTGCCGACGCGTAGAGCAGGCCGTATGTCTGAGCGATATAACCAAGTCCAAGGATAATGCCCAGGCCGGCTCCGCGCAGTAATTCGAGCCTTGTAATACCACGAAGGCAGGTTGGCCGCAGCGCAAGCATAACGAGGGCGGCGGCGCTAAAGCGCCAGGCCATAAAGTCCATGACCGGCATGCGCTCAACGGCGGACTGTACAATGAGGAAAGTGTAACCCCAGACGGCGGTTATCCCGACCAGCGCGGCCAGTGAGAGAAACGGCGATGATTTCCAGTTGACTGCCATGTTACTCTTTCTATTTCCCGTTACTTGCCTTTAAGCCAGGTTTGCCCTGGTTAGCCAGGGAAGGGAGAGTTCCAGATTCTTCCTGGCCACCTTTGTCCTGGCGAAACCTCCCTCATCGGTAGAGGATAGAGCACTGCTGTATGATGTGGACATCAGGCAGAAATTATTAAACGCTGCTTTGATACCGGTATCCAGGCCTGCGGCCTCATCCATTTGATTTATGGAGAACTTGCAGTAGCGGACCCAGGAAGGGTTAGCCAGGTAATTATCCGCTACCCTTCCGGCGTAAGCCATAGTCTCCTCCTCCAAAGCTTCCGCCGAAAAGATGCGGTTAACAAATCCGTAATCGAAGGCTTCTCGGGCTGTCATAAAACGGTGTTCAAAGAGGATTTCCTTTGCCCGGCGGGGCCCTATATCCCATGGCGTGGAGAAATATTCAACGAAGCCGGGCAGGAACAGCGAGTCCGCGGCAGAGAAAACCACATCCATAGCGGAAGCCAGCATCCAGCCACCGAAGATACAGTAACCATGTACCATGGCGATGGTCGGCTTGGGAAGGTTGCGCCAGGCCAGTGTGAAATCGACGTACAGTTTGCGCATCTGCTCGAACCAGCGGGATAAATTGAGATCGGCGAGAGTGGTATAGCCCTGCTGTTTTTTGTAGGATTCATCCTCATCCGTTCCGATGTCATGACCAACCGAGAAAGCGCGGCCGGCTCCGGAAAGCACTATCGAACCGCACTGAGGGTCATTTGCCGCTGCCGTAAATGCCGAATCGAGCTCCTCCAGCATGAGATAACTCTGCGCGTTCAGGTATTTTGGCCGGTTGAAGGTAACGCGGGCCACCTTCCCTGGTTGATATAAGATATGCCTGTATTCCATGATTCAAATCCCCCTCTATTAATGCACTCTACACAAAACTTATCACAATGTAGCAAAAACTCTGTTGTTTAGCCAGATTTCTAATTGGTTCTATGCAGGGACCGTTAATAGTGTGGGTCTGGTTATTAGAGAACATAGAAAAGCCTCCGCCGTTACCCGTGCGGCGGAGGCTTCTATCTGATTTAATATTAGGCTTATTGCACGAGGGGCTCGGGCGTGACCCCCCTGAAAACGAACCTGAGGGTAAAAGTTATGCTGCCTCCCGCCGGCAGGTACTGGGTTGAAGGTGAAACACCATCGAAGATACAACTGGGCGGCCCACCGGAGCTGTAATTAACACTGTAGTTGCCGGACGGGGCATTGGGGAATCCGTTGGATACGTAGCTGCCTGATTCAGGGTAAGGGCCGGTCAATACATAGTTTACGGCTCCTGACCACGGCTCGCCGTTGAGGGTGGCATTGATGTACACCGTACCCCGCGACTGCGTTTGGAAATTGAGTGTAAATATGATGGTCCCATTAGCTGTAAGGGTTTGTACCGTAGATGGTGAAGCGCCGGCAAAGGTGGCCCCGATAGGGCCTCCTGTTTCGTAGGTGATGATATAGCTGCCTGCTGGCTGGTTAGTATAGCTGTTGGGGATGGTGCTGCCCGTATTGGAACTTGGCCCCTGGATGGAATAGCTGATCGGGCCTGAGCCAGGAGCGGTTTGCCACGGGGTGCCATCAAGGGTGGCATGCACCACGATGGTGCCGTACGCCTGCTGACGCACGAAATTCATGGTGAATGATACCATGCCGCCGGAACCCAGCGTCTGCTGGACTGATGGAGTGATGCCCGACAGAGTGGCCCCCTCGGGGCCGCCGGAATTGTAATTAAGCTGTATGTTACCGGCTGACAGCCCGCTGATGGCGCCGGGGACAGAATAGCCCGTTTTTTCCATCGGGCCGTTTATGGTGTATTGACTGAGCGTGTAGTTAACCGGACCGGACCACGGCGCCCCGTTGAGTGTGGCGATTATGGATGCCCCACCCGACACGCTGCCGCTGCGGAATATGAACGTGAAAGTCGTATTGGCGCCGGAGTTGAGAACCTGGGTTGGGCCTGGAGAGACGGCGCTTAGAGACGCCCCGTAAGGACCGCCGCTGTAATACGTCACGGTGTATGTTCCGGGAGTGAGATTGCCAAAAGAGTAGGGAACGGAATTACCCGGAGAGCTTGAAGGGCCGCTTATATTGTAATTGACTGACCCATTCCAGGGTGAACCGTCAAGTAAAGCGGTGACCATGATACTGCCCGGGGTAACGGGGGGTGGAGTCGGAGGGATGCTGCCGGAGGTCAGGAAATACGAGGCAGAGGTCCATTGGGAAATCTGACCGCTCCTGAAGGCGCGCACGCGCCAGAAGTAGGCGCTGCCGTCATTCAGCGTGCCGGGAGGCAACGGGTAGAGCAGGTTGGTCATGTTAGTAGCATCTATCACCAGGTTCTGGAAATTAGCATCTGGTGAGACCTGGACTTCGTAAGTATTGTTACCAACACTAACCCATGTAAGAATGGTGTATTGCGGATTAACTGTGGCTCCATTTGAAGGTGTGGCAAGGACGACACCCAGCGGGAGAGGAATCATATTACAGCCAAGTAGAAAAAGCAGTGAAAACAGTAGGGCCAGTGCAACCTTTCGCATTACCACCTCCTAAAATTAAACGATAAACTGGCCAGCCATCGCCGGCCAATTCGTGGCACGCATTCAATATTAACACCGGGCAGTAAATTTATCTACAATAAGAGGCAACGATAAATACAGGGTAATTTAATCAGGATTCGGCCGACCCGATATCTGCTATAATTTGCCTTAATTTATATGAGCAGGGAAAGCTTGATGGGTAAACAGCCACCGGAAAAGCCTGTCTATGGCAACTGGGTATCCAAACGGCTCATTTATTTTCCATGTGCACTGACACTGCTTTTTACAATGCTGTCTTTTTGGTCGCAGCTGTTTATTATATTCGCAGTCATTTTCCTTACAATTGCGATTTATTTTTCTTATGCCCATTACAGATTTTCTGCGGCCGGCGGCGACATACAGTCGCGGATTCGGGAGTTCGTGCTGGATAAATTATTATGGGACGGAAAGGGTAGTGCGCTCGATATTGGCTGTGGCAACGGCGCGCTGGCTATAAGGCTGGCGGTAAAATATCCCGAAGCCAGGGTGACCGGCATCGATTACTGGGCGGGGAAATGGGAATATTCGCAGAAGGCATGCGAGCGAAACGCGGAAATCGAGGGCGTTGCAGCCAGGACCATGTTCAAAAAGGCCAGCGCCGCGGCCCTGCCTTTTGAGGAAGGGATGTTTGATGCCGCCATCAGCAATTTTGTTTTCCATGAGGTGAGGGACGCGCGAGATAAGAGAGAGGTAATCAGGGAAGCGTTGCGCGTGGTTAAAAAGGGTGGGGCATTCGCGTTTCAGGACCTGTTTACGGTTAAAAGGCTGTTTGGCGGGACGGATGACCTGCTGGCAGCTATCAGGGGATGGGGGGCGCAGGAGGTGAACTTTATCAATACCAGCAACGCGGATTTTATCCCTGCGGCCTTGAAGCTGCCATTCATGGTGGGATCGATAGGTATAATTTATGGGCGTAAGTAATTTGTGTAGTGAAATCTTGCGGGAAATAGCGGACAAATGGGGATAACCGAGTCAATCGTCGAATTCGCGGTAAATTTCGTCGGAAGCGCTGGCTACCTGGGACTGGCGGTATTGATGGTGATGGAGAGCACTTTTATGCCGATACCAAGTGAAGCCGTCATGCCTCCCGCGGGATTTTTGATTGAAGAGGGCAAATTCAGCTTCCCTGCGGTGATATTTTTCAGTACCCTGGGCAGCATCGTGGGTTCGCTTATCTCTTATTACATCGGCGCCTGGGGAGGCAAGCCTTTTATCGATAAATTCGGGAAATACCTGCTCTTAGACAGGCATCATCTCACCATTACCGAGCATTACTTCAACCGCTGGGGAAATATCACGATTCTGGTGGGCAGGTTCATACCCGTGGTCAGGCATCTCATCTCCCTCCCCGCCGGGATAGGTAAAATGAATTTATTCAAGTTTATTCTGTATACAGTCATCGGCGCCGGTATATGGAATTCGTTGCTGGCCTGTGCCGGTTATATTCTCAAGAGCAACTGGACCGAGATAACCAAATACAGCCATATCGCGGATATAATAGTCTTAACTCTAATGGCGGCGGTGGTTTTATATTATGGTTACAGGATTTATAATTACTGGCACAGCAGAAATAAAGGATAGCCGTTGGCATTACATTCGATGCGGCACATTGATTGAGGAGGATGCAGTATGAATAGCGATGACTCTCAGGGAAAGCTGGAAGATGCCGGTGGCGGGAAAGAAGCTTTACTGCCTGCGCAGGAGAGCGACCTGGAAGTAGCCTTCCAGGGAGAGGACGGCTCATTCGGGCAGGAGGTTGCCTTTAATTTCTTTGGCCGGTCGGTGAAAACCAGGCAATGCGATACTGTAGAGGAAGTGTATAACCTTCTGCAGCAGGGCAGCCTGGCCCATGGCATTGTCCCGGTTGAGAATTCACAGGAAGGCAGCATAGGCAGCACCTATGACCTGCTGTTGGAGTCAAGCCTCATGGTATGTGGAGAGGCACATATCCGGACGACCTATTGCCTGGCGGGCAATAAGTCGGCAAGCCTGGGAGCCCTTAAAAAGATATATTCCCACCCGCAAGCACTGGGAGAGTGCCAGGCTTTTCTCCGGCACCTTGGATGTGAGCTTATCCCGACTTACCATACACTCGGTACTGTGAAGATGATTAAAGAAAAAAGGCTTTCAGACAGCGCAATTGTGGCAGGAGAGGGAGTGGCTTTTGCCAGCGATCTAAAGGTATTGGCACGGGAAATAGAAGATAACCGCTGGAATTCAACGCGTTTCTTCCTGCTGGGGAAACAGGATGCCCAGCCTACGGGCAACGATAAGACGTCCATAGTTACGCTGCTCAGACATCAGCCGGGGACCCTCTACCATGTGATAAAGGAATTTGCCGAGCGCGAAATAAACCTTACAAAAATGGAAACAAGACCTACTCGCAAGACGCCCTGGGAATATCATTTCTATATTGATTTTGAGGGACACAGGCTTGACGGCAATATCGCTGAAGCATTGGAAAAGGCTGAGAAGGCATGCCTTTTCATGAAAGTGCTGGGCTCCTATCCGCGGGCTAAGCGTGCATAGTCAGAGAGTGTAGAGTGGGTGAAATGACGGCCATATTGCACAGGCCCCCTCTTGCGTAATTGCAGCGGCATACTGTAATATAATATATTGATATAAATTCAAATCAACAACTGACAGACTATTTGTAAATGCACGCTAACAAATATATCTACCGAATGTGACTTTGGATCAGTCACCGCTGAAAAGGCGGTGATGCCGAAGTCACGTGCCCGCCGATAGCAGCGAGAGCTGCGTCTCACGATCTGTAAGCGCAAAACTGGTGAGTATATCTTTATTATTAACTGATAGGAGGTTAGACTGTGAAAAAGAGACTCGCTTTCATCACACTGGCCATAGCGTTTATGGCCATGCCGCTGCTCATCTCGTGCAGCCCGGCAGCCACCCCACCCGCACCGCCTGCGGAGGTAAAAACCCTCAAGATCGGTGCCTCGCTGCCCTTCACCGACAGCATGGGCATCGACACCAAGAAAGCCCTCGAAATGATCGTGCCTGCCTTTAACCAGGCCGTGGGACTGACCGTCAAGGGGCAGAAATACAACCTCGATTTCGTGATCTATGACGACAAATACACTGCGGACGGCGGGCGTGCAGCTGTAGAACGTCTGGTTAACGAGGACAAGGTACAATTCATTGTCGGCCAGATAGGCTCTGCCCCCATCGTAGCCGGGCTGACTGTGACCGAGCCCGCCAAGGTGCTGGTATTCTGCGGCGGCGCATCGGATAAGATTATCAACCCGAACAACAAGTACGTGTTCGGCACAGCCGTTTGGAGGACCAACCTGCCGCCGCTGTTCCCCTACCTGAAGCAGGCTTTCCCCAACGCCAAGACTATTGTTAACCTGTCACCTGACGATGAAACCGGCAAGAACCTGGCGCGCGACAACAGCAAGGTGGCAACCGCAGCAGGTTTCACCGTACTTGATTCTGTCTACTACCCACGCCCAACTCAGGATTTTGCGCCTTTCGCCACGAAGGTAGTCTCGCTGAATCCCGATGTTGTGAATTTCCCAGGCACCGCGGCAGGCACCTCATTCGGCCTGCAGCTGAAGGCCCTTTACGAGGCTGGTTACAAGGGGGCTTTGGTCAGCCCCATGCCGCCCAACCTGTCGGAGGTGCTGTCGGTAGCGCCCAAGGAAGCGCTGGAAGGTATGGTGACTATCATGCCGCCCACCGATGTTCCCAACCCTTCGTCCATGGCCAGCCAGTATCAGAAGGACTGGACTGCCAAGTATGGTCAGTGGTCTGTGGCCAGCCTGCAGTGGATACCGGCCTTCTACGCCTTCGTGGAAGCCGTCAAGAAAACTGACAGCCTGGATCCCGGGGCAGTAGCCTCCAATATATCTGCCAACGGCCTTTCCTGGGAGAGCGCCAACGGCAAGGCTATGTTGGTGAAGCGCCCGGATTACAAGAATAATAGGTTCTGCGACACGGTTTCGTCGCTCAATTTCGGCAAGTTCACCAACGGCAAGTATGAGTTCCTCGGCTCAATATCCGCGGAAGACCTGGCAAAGGCCAACGAAGCTGCTTTTGACGGCGGCAGCTGGAAGTAATATGACCGACTTTCAACAACCGGCCGGCAGTGCCGGCCGGTTGTTGAATACACTGATCATTGAACCCATGCCGCAAGCGGCAACTCTATAGGCATGCCTAAAAGAATAATTTAATGTCCCTTAGCCTGTTTGTTCAGTTGCTGGTCAATGCCCTTACTATAGGTTCCATATACGTGCTTATGGTGCTGGGGCTGGATATTATCCTGCGCGGCACAAAAATACTGAATTTCGCACACGGCCAGCTTTACATGCTTGGGGCATATGTCATGTTTCTCTTCTTCCAGGCGCTCCATTGGAACTTCCTGCTCTCACTGGCCCTCACCGGCCTTGCCCTTGGCCTGGTCGGTATGCTGATCTACCTGGGCGTCTTCGCCACGCTGGCGCGACGCTTCACCCCGACTACAACCTTTTCCTACAGGCTGCTGCTGAGCGCCATGGCCTCCGTAGGCCTGATGATGATACTGCAGCAGGGCACCCTGCTTGGCTTCGGCACCCAGGAAAGGGGTATACAGCCCCCCTTCCCGCAGATAATCGATTCTTTCGGTGTGCGTGTTTCGCTGATGCGGCTGGCCATAATCTTGGCGAGCCTGGTCATTTGTGTCCTCCTGTACCTGCTTATGAACAAGACCTCACTGGGAAGGTTAATGCGGGCAGTAAGCTATGACCCGGAAGCCGTAACGCTGCAGGGCGTAAACACTTTCTGGGTCTTCGTATTTTGTTTTGCCTTGGGCAGCGCGCTGGCCGGGCTTGCCGGCGGAATCATCGCGCCCGTATTCTCGGTTACTCCGGCCATGGGCCAGGACGTAATCTTCCTGTCTTTACTCGTGCTCCTGGTGGGTGGTATCGGGAGCTACCGAGGCACAATCGCCGGCGGGTTGCTGATAGGGCTTTTACTTAGCTTCGGATTTCAGCTGCTCGGTGGCGTGGCCGAGCTCTTCGTATTCATGCTGGTCATCGTAATACTCATATTCAAGCCTGGGGGCATGCTCGGTGAAGCCGCTGAATAAGCTGACGCAGGGCCGGGGCAAAAAGCTGCTGGCGGCTGCGGTGGTCCTGGTGGCGCTGATCATCCTGCCGCTTTGTATCGAAAGCGATTACGTTAAACACCTGCTGATAATGGTCTGCCTGGGCGCCACGCTGGCCATGACCTTCAGCATGCTTTTTAGCACCGGCTTGATAACTCTGGGCGCCGCTGCTTTTTACGCTGTGGGGGCCTATGCCTCAACCCTGTTAGTGATGAATGCCGGCCTGTCCTTCTGGCTGGCCCTGCCTCTGACATTGCTGGCAGCCGCCGTACTTGCGCTGGGGTTCGGGGCAATCTTTGTCAGGAACGCGGGAGTCGCCTTCGTAATTATCACACTCATCTTTGCGCAGGTAGTGGTGCTGGCAGCAGGCCAGCTGGACTTTTTAGGCGGGTGGGGTGGTATTATCGGCATACCGAGGCCGGATTCCATAGGTCCCATTCAGTTCACCTCCAAGCTATCCTTTTATTACCTGGCGCTGGCTGTTCTGTTGCTGACCGCCCTCGTGTTCCAGGCCCTTTATTCTTCGCGTATCGGGAGGGCCTGGCGGGCCATCAAGCTCAGCCCCAACCTGGCCGGTACTCTGGGCATCAATCCATACCGCTATCGTGTTCTGGCCTTTGTCATAGCCTCTATAGTCGCAGCGCTGGCCGGGTCCGTTTACGCGCATTATTCTCAGAACATCACGCCTGACGCATTCGGCGGCTGGCTGTCAATATACATCCAGTTGTATGCAGTTCTTGGCGGCCTGGAATTTTACATTTTAGGCCCGGTAATCGGCAGTTTAGTTATGATCTTTGTGCCAGAGTACCTTCGGATAATGAAGGAATGGGAGCCGATTATCACCGGGGTTCTGCTGCTGGTGATAATCCTCTTCTTCCCGGGCGGGATCCTCGGCACAGTTAAGGATCCGCCCGGCTTGAGCCTGAAAAAATTTCATTCGCTGTATAACCGTTTAAAGACGGGGAAAAAGCTTGATAAGAGCAGTTGAGTAGAATTATGCCTTTATTGCTGGTAAAGAACGTAACTAAGGTATTCGGAGCGCTTATCGCCCTGCGCGATGTAAGCTTTGAAGTGAACCGGTTGGAGATCCTCGGATTGATAGGACCCAACGGCGCAGGGAAAAGCACGCTGTTTAACCTGATCAGCGGGTTTCACCGGCCCGATAAAGGTAAAATATTGTTTAAGGATACTGAGATAACGGGTTTGAGGGTTGACCGAATTGCCGGTATGGGGATAGGCCGGATATTCCAGGAGCCGACTCTTTTTATGCAGGAGACTGTATTTGAAAATGTCTTCAGCGGGCTTCACAGGCATTACCGGGAGCCCGCATGGAAGGCTTTCTTGCATACGCGGGCGGCCAACCGTGAGGAGGCGGTCAGCAGGGAGAAAGCCGCAGAGATATTGGAATTTATGGACCTGGCTGCCATGAGGGATGAGCTTGCCGCCAACCTTCCTCACGGGCATCAGAGGTCGCTTGCCATCGCTATAGCACTGGCCTGCGAGCCGGAGTTGCTCTTGCTGGATGAGCCGGTAACCGGCATGAACCCCAGCGAGACCGCTGTCATGAGCGATAAGATCAGGCAGATACGCGAGCGGGGCATTACTGTTCTAATCGTTGAACATGATATGCGCGCTGTGATGAGTTTATGCGACAGGATCGTAGTTCTTAACCTTGGTGAAAAACTTGTCGAAGGGACACCTGACAGGATAAAGAGTGATCAGAGGGTAATCGAAGCTTACCTGGGCAAACAGGTGATATAACCGATGTTGCTTAAGATTAATAACCTCACTATTCAATATGGAAAAGCCGAAGTGATTAAGGGCCTTTCCCTTGAAGTTAGCGAAAAGGAAATTATAACCATTATCGGCGCTAACGGGGCAGGTAAAACCACTGTATTAAGGGCCATCTCGGGGCTTAAGCCACCCGCCTCCGGCGATATCTGGTTCCGGGACAGTAAGATAAGCGGACTGAGGGCGCACGAAATAGTCAGGTTGGGCATCTCGCATGTTCCGGAGGGTAGAAGGATATTGGCCCCGCTCTCGGTGGCGGAGAATCTGGAGATAGGTGCGTATTTGATTAAGACTAAGAGAGAGAAGGAAACAGCCTTTCAAAATATATTTGATCATTTCCCGGTTTTAAAGGAACGTATGAAGCAGTTGGCCGGCAGCCTGAGCGGCGGCGAGCAGCAAATGCTGGCCATCGCCCGTGCCCTGCTAAACCAGCCCAGGCTGCTGATGATGGATGAGCCCAGCATGGGACTCTCCCCTCTGGTTGTTGAACAGGTCGGGAGGATTATCACGGATATCAATAACCGGGGTATCAGTATAATACTGGTGGAACAGAACGCGCGTATGGCTCTCAGCCTGGCCGGGCGCGCTTACGTGCTGGAGGCGGGAAAGTGTGTGCTGGAAGGGGAGGCTGGGGCCCTGGCCAATGATGAACGTGTCAAGCACGCGTACCTGGGCGGGTAAGTAGACTTAACAGGTTTCTGCTAATCAACAACAAGCGCGTATTGCAGGGAATCTATAGTTTTGCCGTCCTTGAAAACGCTTTTTACCAGTCTGCCTTCGAGCTTGAATCCATTCTTCTCAAGCACGCGGGCAGAGGCACGGTTCCATTCGAATACGGTAGCATACAGGCGCACAAGGTCAAAATTGGCAAATGCATATTTTGCTGCCGCGCCAACAGCCAGGGTAGCTATACCCCTGTTCCAGTGAGGTTCGCCCAACCAGTACCCGATCTCGGCTGAGCGGCAGTAAACATCCTCCTGCAGGTTGAAACCGATGCCGCCGATAGCTTCAGCCTGGGTGGCAATGGCGAAATTGGTCAGCGGATCCTGTATTCTATGGATCCATGCCTCGGCATCACTGCGCGTATAAGGGAAAGGGAAGGCATCACGTACGTTCAGCCAGATCTTGCGGTTATCGGCATATTTCACGAGGGCAGGGACATCGGCTGTTTCCCAGTTTCTGAGTGACCATTCGCCGATTTTGATCGCCTCCATCATTTTTATCGACCTCCGCCTTCATAGTGAGAAAGTGGTTCATATTTAAGCTATGCTCGTATTATACTGTAAATAGCTTACTGTCATAAATGGCGGAAATCTGCAATAATGATGGGTAATAAAGCGGAGGTAGGTAATCCATGTGTTGCTTCGTCAGTTTGTTCTTATTGATAGGTCCCCGTTTCGCACTGGTATGTATGTGGCTGTTCTCCGATATGATCAGCCGGGCATTCGGGAACAATTTCATTATTCCTATTCTCGGCATTATTCTGTTGCCCTACACCATGATTTTTTATGTGATCGTGGCGCAATACATGGGGATGTCCAACCCGTTTGCCTGGGCGCTGGTAATCGTCGGGTTTATCATCGATATCTCGGCATATGGTGGCGGTTGGTGGGGCAACCGGCACAGGCTGCAGAGATAAATTCAATCCGAGGATTTTATCGAGGTAGTACTGAGGCCTTTGATAGAATAGTCCACCGTGGTGGAAGGGAAGCTGATACACGGACTAAGTTTAAATATCAACCTTGTCACGGTTGAGCTTTTGCAGCTCCAATAATATCTCGCGCAATAGCAGGAGTTCCAGCCTCCGGTAGGATATGTCGCTGGCCAGCTTGCCCCATTTCTTGGGGTCGTCTGAAAGGTATTCTTCGCTTATCTCCAGTGCACTTCTCGTCATTTGAAACTCCTGTTATCAATTAATCAGCACCAGTCCAACCGATGTAGCGCAGGGTATTTCAGCAGGATCGTCAACAAGCGGGTAGGCGCTCCAGCCGGCCTTGCCTATGATATCGAATACGTCTATGCCGAGCGCCTCCATGGCCGGCCTGGCCCTGAGCGGGAAGCGGCACCTGCCGCTATCCTTGAATTGACAGATCAGCCCGTGGCAAAGGTAATCCTTGCAGGAACCTCCTCCCAGTCCCATGGCCAGGGAATAACCATGCTTATACGCCAGCCGTTCGATTTCATAAACTATATTAGCTGTTTTCTGGTGGAAAAGCAGGCTGCGGTCGGTGCCTGACTTATCCTTGCTGTTGCCCGGGATGAAATCACTCATCGGTTCGACATGTGTTTTGATCAAGAGCCCACGGGAGTAGCGGGCAATGGCCTTGCGCACCAGGTCGAGGTCCGGGGTATTGGGCGGGCAGTTGGGCGTTTCCCCCGCGCGAAGGCAGCGGGGTATCAAGCACTTCAGGCGCACGCGCTCGTCAACAACCAGCTGGTCAGCGCGGATAATCTCTGCCCCGGCAGCGCCCAATTCCAGGGCTTTTTGTCTGAATAGGTCAAGGTCTTCTTTTAATCTTTTCTCAGTTACATTGTGGACGAACGGTATGGCCGAACCTTTCTTTGATATCATAATTACTACGCTCCCCTGTGCAAACCTGGTATTGCAACGCCCGTGATGATTGGAGATTGTAACATAAGTAACATAGTCATCTGAAGCCTGGTGCTGTAAACTTTAGGGTACTGGAGAGATATATGTTGAAATGGCCTGATTTAGCCGGTGGCTTTAAGATGCTGCGTGAAGTGGACCTTAATGCTATACGCCGGCAGGCGGAGGAACCCGTGCACATTGCCGTCGTCGGTGATAGCGGGACAGGCAAGACAACACTTGTCAGGCAATTGTTAAGCGGGCCGCGTGCTTCTGAGCCGGCCGGCATACCGCCGATAAGCGAACATAACCTGACTGATGAGATCCCTGTCCATGCTCACAGCCTTGTCATTTTGCTGTTGAACGCAGTTGATGGGGAGCACCCGGTTGAGCACGATGTTTTCTCTGGGCTGAAGAAGAACAGGATCCCCGTCGTCATTTGTTATAACAAAGTTGACCTGGTGCAAAATCCTCAGTTTGTAATGAACGGGGCGCAGCAGTGGCCCGGCGCGGAGGTGGTGGCTGTTGCGGCATATGATGGCAAATCGCTGCAAAAATTGCTTGTCCCCGCGATTATGCGGGCCTGCCCCGGGCGGGAGCTTCAGCTTGCCAGGCGTTTGCCTTTACTGAGGGAGCCTGTCTGTCAAAAGCTCGTTGACGATACCTGTTTTATCAATAGCGCGTACAGCCTGACCACCGGACTGGCGGAAATCAATGTCTTCCTTGACCTGCCGCTTAACCTTGCGGACATTGTCATACTTACCAAAAACCAGGCATTAATGGCTTATAAGATAGCGCTGGCCATGGGGTTGCCTTCTGACTGGCGGGAAACAATACCCAAACTGGCGGCGGTGGTGGGCAGCGCGTTCTTATGGAGGCAGGTGGCACGTCAGCTTGTGGGGTTGATACCTGCCTACGGCGTTATTCCCAAGATAGCTGTGGCCTATGCCGGCACCTACGCTGTCGGGCAGGCTATCTACCGGTGGTGCGCAAATGGAGAAAAATTGACACCTGAGAATTTAAAATCATTGTATGTTGCGGCTTTCAAACGCGGAAGGGAGGTCGCCCAGGCTATACTATCTAAAAGAAAAGCCCTGAGGGCCCTCGGCAAGTAGCGCTACCGGCGATTCTTAGTTACGATAGAGATGGCGAGCACTGTGATGAGGATGCCCGCCAGCAGTCCCGAAACCACGTAAATCCACAGGTATATATCCGTGACAGGGGAACCTGCTTTGGTGGCGGAGATGTTATCGGCAGTCCCGGGTGAAATAGGAGCAACCGGGTTAGCGGGTTCCGGGGATTTATGATCAGGCGCCGCATCCGTGGCCGGGGGAATACCCGCAGCTTCAGGCCTATTCTCGGCGATAGTGAATTGAGCGGTTTCCGACCATTGCCCAGTATCTTTTTCCCCGGTGGCAGCCTGTATGACCCTTACCTGCCAGTAGTACGTTTTACCCGGTTCGAAACCCTTCTTATCAGCGATGGTCCAGGACGGTGCGCGCCTTTGCGGCTTAACAACATTGTCAGCGATTATATTGGTGAAGCCTTTATCTGCGCCCACGCGGACCTCGTAGGCAACGGCCGTGGTGTTGTGTTTCCATTGCAAAGTTATCTCGCCAATAGAATTATCTGCGATAAAGATCGGGATAAGGTCGTCCGGCCGTGGCGAAACGGCTACCGGCGGGGCGAAGAGGACTTCTTTAGTTGGAGGTGGTGGCGGTTTATATTGCGGAGTCGGTGACAGGCAGTCGCAAAAAGTCCAGAGGCGCCCTGTATTGGCAGCATAATTATAAGCACGGTTATCAATAGCCCAGAGGTTTATTCCAGACGAAAGTTTCAAGGAAGTCGGTTCCCGTGTGAAAGCAGTGCCGGGGGTCAGTCCGGTACTGAGCGTGTCCCATTCGATACCCGGGGGCCCCAGCGACTCCGGTGACAGGGTGCGGTCAACCGCTGGAAGCTCGGTGGTTGTGGAAGCGCCGTAGAGTGTACCCATCTGGGCAAGTCCCCAAAATTGGGTAGTTGGCGCTCCCATCACATCCCAGCCGGGGCTTGCGCCCGCAATCCAGTAGATATCGCTGCCCGGGCTGTCAGCGGCAGCGTAAATTATTACATCCCGACCCAGTCTGTAATCGGCCAGCGCGTGTATCCGGCCCTGCACGGGAAAGGCGGGAGTAGCAGTAAAGGAGTTGCCTCCATCTATGGAGTAAGCCACCCGGCTGTCGGAGGTATCACCCCCGGCCACAACTACGTTGTTGGGAGCGGCGAAGATGGTGTGACCTGATGTCAGAGAGGTTGTTACTGCCTGGGACCATTGTGGTATCAGCGAGGTGACATTGGCCTTGCGGATATATGACCCGGAGAGTACATAAAGATAGCGGGTGTTGTTGACGCTGGTAACCGAGAAGTCGGTCACGATTTTACCCGGGAGCTGGGCCTTCCAGTTCTGCCCGCCATCCTGGGATTGCCGCAGGTCGTCCGTCCCGCGGGATGCCAGGAAGATGGCCTGGTCGTTGCCGTAGGTGCTGGTGCGCAAGATAAGGTCATTGGTAGTGGAGGGAAGGCATAACACGCGGTCCCAGGATTTTCCCGTGACCTGGCTCCCTGAGCGCCAGACACTGTCGAGGCCGGCCCCGCCGGTATTGATAGAGGCTATGTAGACCGCGGTAGAATCTGCTGTTACCGCAACATCAGATAAGAAGCCTATCTGCGTGTCGATGAGGCTTAGCTGATTCCAGGTCCTGCCGTTATCCCCGCTGGTGGAGAACGCCGATTCATCCAGGGCTGCGCCGGTCAGGTAGCCCGAAGGCCAGGCGGCGGGACTGCTGAGCAGCGCGGAGCTCGTTCCACAGTACGCCCTGCTTCCGTCCGCCCCCCAGATTACCTGCGCGTTACCATATCCTGAAGTCGCCCCTCCCGTGGGCGGCTTTTCTGCTGTGTACCAGCAGGTCTCCGGGCAGACCATGGGAGCGTCCGTGTACCATACAGGTACGGAGGCGCGCAAAGGATCGCCGCTAACCTCTCCGGCCAACAGTTTTCCGCTGGCATAAGTGCCGAAATAGGCGATGCTCGATATCCGCTTGTTAGATGTGGCAGCCAAGAGTTGATAAATGACCGTGCCATCGATCCTGAAGATGCCGGCGTTGCCCCCGGCTGAATCCAGGCTTATATAAGCGCGGCCCATGGAGGGCGCCTGTCCCGAATAATCTGCCGGCAATTCGAGGTCACCAGTGATCACCTGGTTGGACCGGGGAGATGTACCCGCACCCGCGGTGGCTACTTCCGGAGGGCTGCCGTTATATAAAGCGGTCCAGTTGGTGGTATTGGCGCTAAGGTCATGCAGGCCGATATTAAAATATGTCCCCGAGCCGGTGGCGTAGAGTACAGCTATTGAGCTGTCGGCACGGTAGTTCGAAGGAAATCGTATCGCAAGCACGTCTCCCGTGAGCCCCTGTGCCGTCCATGTTCCCCCGCTGCCGCCAGATGCCCTGTAAATATACACGTCACCGGCGCCCGCTGAACGGGTTCCCGCCGCGATATCAAAGTAACCATAGCCCGGTGAGACGGCAAGGGCGCTGATATTTGCAGCAACACTAAAATTAGTATCGGCCCATGACTGTCCGCCGTCCTGTGAAACGAAGATGCTGCGCGGCATCCCGCCGGCGCTGGTTACTGCGGCTATGAACTGCGGGTTGCCGGGTGATATGCTGATATTCCAGACCGGTAATACCGCGCCTGCCGAAACAAGGTATCTGCCTATCTCCAGCCAGCTTATACCTGCATCACTCGACATATATAGCCTGCTGTTGGCCGTATCGGCCGCGTAAAAAGTCCTGCCGTCCGTGCTCATCGCCAGGCTGCTTATCTCGGACGGGCTGACTATTGTGTTGAAGAAACCGGAAGGTGTATCGACCGTGCTCCATAGCATACGGCCGGCCTGCCCCGGCCAGGGCATGAGAATGGTGAGCAGCGCCATCCCAAGCATCAGCGCTGCTGTCACCCGGCATTTATTCAGAAGGTAATGCATAAATATACCAGCATGGATAATTATAAAACGCAACGCGCATGCCTGCAGTCTATCTGATGTCAGGCCGGCAATTGATCGGGCGGAATAATCTGGGAGGTGGGGATATCCAGTTCAGGCATCCCGTCCGTATAGTGCGGCGCCGGTGGTTTGAGCGCTTGTTTGGGACCGTAATTGCGCTCTTCATTGATCGTATCCAGCAGGCTGTAAGCGGTCTCAATCCCGCCTTTGTGAGTGCCCTTATGCCCGGCCTGCAGCTTGCAGATATGCAGTTCCCACTCATTATAGGTTTCACGCGTCCAGGTGACCGTGCGCCCGCCTGCCATAGCCGCGCTTTTTTTATCGCCCGGCGTAACAATAATCGGCTTGATGTTGGTATTCCTCCACTGGGTGACAACAGAGCGCAGCAACTTTTTAGTGGTATTCCCGCATTCTTCAACGGGTGACGACCTGTATGAAGAAATTTCAGTAGCATTGATAATATCCGGGGCCGGCAGGCTCTTCTTTTCTATCACGGTAGCCATCTCAGCCATTTCGGGCATGGGAGGAAGCTCCCTTCCCTGGGACAACTCGTCCTCGTATTTCTGCAGCAGCTCTCCGAACTTTTCCATAAGCTGTTCGCGGGTATTTTGGGGCGATCTCTTGAGGCCGTCGCCTATCATGACGACAGTTGTTTGCGGTGGAGGCGCGGCGGCAGGTGGAGGTGGAAGTGGAGGGGGCATAAGATAAGGCGGATAGTAAATCGGTGGCGGAGGCATGCTGTGCACCTGGGTGGCATAAGGTGCCGGCATAGGACGCTTGCCGCTGCGGCTTAATGCGTAGAGACCGTAGATGGCGCCTGCCACTGCGAGAATAGCAAGAGGTATGGTTACCGCGGGAGTTGAATAATCAGGATCCCACTGGACGGTTACCGTCCTGGGTCCATCCGCAACCGCTGTCCCGCTGGTCAAGAGTGCTTTGTATTTGCCACCGAAGAATCCCAGGATTCCGGTCATAGCCACCTCTGCGGGTGCTACTGACCACTTGACGGTGCTGCCGGATTTTTGCCATCCTCCGCCCTGCACGCTGCCGAATTGTGATTCCACATTGATCTGGTAATATAGCTCGTATGTGGCTACATAATTACCGGAAGCAGCCACGGCTGTGTTCAGGACCTGCGAGCTGATTTTGTCGCCCCTGGGCGTGAGCCAGTAGGCGAATCTATATTGCGAATCGGCGTCCTTGGCGACTTCCGGGGTCGCATTGATATTGAGCGGCGTGCCATCCCGGTACCAGCCCGAACCGGCAATCGAAGTTAAGCCGGCAGGATCACAGGTAACCTCTACATCATATTCTGTGAAATAATTGAATTGTATCTGGGAACTGTCTACGTTTGCACTTGCCGAACTGGACTCCGCTTTGTAGCGTATGTCCGGCCTGCCGGGGTTGGCTACAGGGCTGTCAACGGATACTGTTACCGACGAATCGGGGTCGAGGTTGGTCAGTTTGGCAGATTCACCGCCGCGTAACGTGCCTTTAGGTACGTTGTCCACGTAGAGGCGGGTCTGCCCTTCGGCAAGCCCTGTCGATATGCTCACGGTTACGGTATAGCTGCCCTTATCTACAAACAGGGAAAAGGCTTGCTGTGCCGTGGTCGATCCGGACGTGGCCGTTATTGTGAATGAGTAGTCACCCGCAGTGCCCCGCGCCGGGGTGCCCATAATCTGGCCGTTGTTAAAGGTCAGGCCGGAAGGCAGTCCGCCGCTGGTCAGGGCATAGGTTATCGTGCCTGTTCCGCCGGTAGCTGTTATAGTAGCGGAATAGCTCTGGCCGACTGCTGTACTCGAGATGCTGGTAGTGGAGAAGGTTAAAGGCGGGACCGTTATATTAATGATAACTGGTAATGTAGGTGAGCTTCCCCAGGTAGCATCGGTGACGGTGACATTGAGAGCAGATAAACCGGGCGTAGTGGGAGTGCCTAAAATAGTGCCGCCTGAAGCTATTAGACCCGGCGGCATGCTGCCGGATATGGACCAGGTTGGGGAAGAACAGGTCGTACCGTTGCAGGTCGCAGAAAATGTGTAGCTATAAGATATCCCCACCTGTCCGCTGGGAGGAGAACCGGAGATAACCGGGGGCGCTGCCTGTGCTCTATCGGGAAGTGCTGTAACGGACAGGCAAAGCAAGGCAACCAGGGCCACTATCAACCCGACTGATATTCTATACGGCTGCCTCTCGCACTTCAATTGCTTTTTATCCGTAATGCCAAGAGTGTTTATGCCTGTATTATAATGACAAATTATGTCGTTGTCGATTTTAACAACCTGCCCAAATATAGAGCGAACATAATTTATTATTTACCTGGGATGTTAAATAATTATTAAGGAACGGGTTTTACTTAAGCTTTAGCGGGATACCGGCTGTCAGCAGGTAGACTTCATCAGAAACGGCGGCGAGTAACTGGTTAGCCTTGCCCAGTTCATCACGGTAAACCCTGCCCAGCCTGTTATCGGGCACAAGGCCGCTGCCTGCTTCGTTGGATACGAGGAAGTAATTGCTTTGCCTGCGTTTTAGTATCCGGATAAGTCCGAGGATCTCGGCGCTGACGCAGCTTTCGGCTTTTTCTGCATCGCTACCGTCCCCCATGATATTCGCTACCAGGACGGTTATACAGTCTATGATGATGGCATCATATTCAGTCGCCCGCTGGCCCAGTACCCTGCCGATATCCCTGCTTGCTTCAACTGTCTCCCAGCCGGGTGGACGGGACCGGCGGTGCTTCTCGATACGTGATTGCATTTCCCCGTCCAAAGCTTCAGCCGTGGCGCAGAATAGCACCCTGGCGCCGATCAGCCCGGCAAGCTCCTGCGCATAGCTGCTTTTGCCGCTGCGGGCTCCCCCCAGGATAAGCACAATTCTTTTAGATGGCATCTATATTAATCAGGCTGGCAGTGTAATTTTGAGCAGGTCGAAGCCCTGCAGAGACGGCATGAAACGGGCCAGGATAATATACAGTAGCAAAGCGAGCACTTCTCCTATCTCCACAAGTGCCCCGTAACAATCTCCGCTAAGGCCGCCGTACAGGCGTGTCAAAATAAGCCCGGCAAAATATATCAAGGCCAGTACACAGGCCAGGATGGTTGTACCCATGACCAATCCATTTAATACGATGGAAACGGCCAGGGCCGCCAGCGTTGCCAGGATATAGCCCCGCCAATCGGCGCTGCTTTTGACGGCAAATCCCGCGCCGCTGGTTTTAGCCGGCGGAAATATAAGTATCGCTCCTGTCAACGCCCAGCGGCTGATAACGGGAAAGACGATTAACATGGCGGGAGTTAAGGAGGATGAAATAGCCGCATATTTGAGGATCAGGATTACGCAGGCGCCGGTTATGCCGAAAGCGCCGACCCGCGTATCCGACATAATTGCCAGCCGCTCCTCCCTGGTCTTGCCTGCGACCATCCCATCACAGGTATCCATAAGTCCGTCGAGATGGTGGGCGCCCGTGATAATGGCCAGGGCAGCCAGGATGACGGCGCTTACCACAGGCGCCGGCAAAATTATATGCAGCCCGTAATACAATAAAGACAAAATAATGCCGATGATCAGACCCACCACGGGGAAGTATGCGATGGAGCGCCCCACCTGGAGCAGGCTATTGTCTACAGCAACAGGGGCATCGGCGGATACGGCAACGCGGGTAGGCCGGGACAACCCGGGCTCCATGTGACCGGGGCCAGGAATTATAGTCAGAAACCTTAAGGCGGCAAAGAAACTCATCTAATTGTACTCATTATTGTATATCAGAAACACCCGCCTCTGAAAAAGTGGCCATCTCCCGCAGCAGGTTGACCGATGATTCGGCCAGGAAAATGCCCAGCGCCGACCCTGTGCCTTCACCCAATCTCAGGTTGAGTTTTAATAAGGGTTCCAGACCTAAGTGCCTGAGGCAGGCGGCGTGTCCCTTTTCGGCGGACAGGTGGGAGGCTATCATATAATCCCTGGCCTCCGGGCAGATACGGGCGGCCAGCAAGGCGGCCGCTCCGGATATGAAACCATCGATAACCACCGGTACGTGGTTGGCTGCGGCAGCAAGCATGGCCCCGGCCAGGCCTCCTATCTCAAATCCTCCTACTTTGGCCAGAATATCTATAGCATCGGCGGGATCAGGTTTGTTAACGGTCAGCGACTGATCGATTATTCTGATTTTGTGCGCAAGTTGAGCGTCATCGATACCCGTGCCCCTCCCCGTTATCTCAGATACCATTTGTCCGGTGACAACAGCGGTAATAGCGCTGGCCGAAGTGGTATTCCCGATGCCCATATCGCCGGTGCCTAATATATCCAGCCCGGCTTTTATCTCCTGTTCAACAATCTCTACCCCCGCTACCAGGCAATTCATGGCCTGCTCGCGGGTCATGGCCGGTCCGGTGGACATGTCTTTGGTGCCAAAATCGATCATTTTGCAGGTGATTCCATCAATGGCGGGAAGCCCGCCGCGAACGCCCATATCCACGATGATTACACGAGCGCCGATCATGCGGGATAGCACATTGATAGCCGCGCCGCCCGCTAAGAAATTGAGCACCATCTGGCGTGTTACCTCCGCCGGGTAGAGGCTTACCCCCTGTGCCGTGACGCCATGGTCAGCGGCCATGGTCAGGATAGCCTTGTGCTTTAAGCGGGGAATGGGTTGGGCGGTTATGCCGGCGATCTGGATGGAGAGCTCTTCCAGCCTGCCCAGGCTGCCGCGCGGCTTCGTCAGCCGGTCCTGCCGCTGCATAGCCTGCTCCATGGCTGTGCTATCCAGTGGCTTTATCCGTTCAATGATTTTATCTAATGTATTCATAGCAATAAATGCGGGATCAATACTCGATGCCCCTGCGCTGCTGGACTCCC
>CAIMUM010000045.1 GCA_903844685.1 uncultured Dehalococcoidia bacterium | reverse complement strand
CATAGTCAAATACAAGACCGTCATCAACTGGGCCAAGGCCGGGGAGGAGAAGGTCTGGGCGCTGGTTGAAGTAAAAGTCGTACCGCAGAAGGATACCGGCTTCGATGTTATCGCGGAGCGCATCTATCGCTTCCCCCAGGCCAAGTCGGTCTTCCTGGCCTCGGGAACCTACGATCTGGCTATCCTGATAGCCGGCAAGACCATGCAGGAGATAGCGGTCTTCGTCTCAGAGAAGCTGGCCCCCATGGACGCCGTCCAGGGCACCGTAACGCATTTCATCCTCAAGAAATACAAGGAGGACGGGGTCATCTTCGAGGACGACGGTGAACCCCGCAGGCTGGGCGTGGTAGCTTAACCGCCGCCGTCCGCCTGTTATAGAGGAGGCCTGACTTGACACACCATATTAAAAAACCGCATTGTAAACGTGAGTATATATCTCAAAAAGCCCGCGATATCTCCCCCTCGGGCATCAGGAAGTACTTCGACCTGCTGTCCACCATGGACGGGGCCATATCTCTGGGCGTGGGTGAACCCGACTTCGTAACCCCCTGGCCGATGCGCGAGGCCGGCATAATGGCAATCGAGAAGGGTTTCACCATGTACACCTCCAATCGCGGTATACCCGAGTTGAGGGAGGCCATAGCCAGGTACCACAAGAAATTTTATAAGCTCAATTATGATCCTCAGACGGAGATATTGGTGACTACCGGCAGCAGCGAGGCGCTCGACCTGGCCTTCCGCGCTATCCTGGACCCCGGGGACGAAGTTATCATGACAGATCCCCATTATGTGGCTTATCCGGTGTGTGTCTCCCTGACAGGTGGGGTGCCCATCCCAGTCCCCACTTACGAGAAGAACAACTTCGAGCTGATGCCGGATGACGTGAGGAAAAAGCTGACGCCCAGGACCAAGGCCATACTGATGAGCTTCCCCTCCAACCCCACCGGCGCTGTCATGCCGCGGGATCTGCTAATCGAGATAGCCAAAATCGCTGTCGAGCATGACCTGGTAGTTGTCTCCGACGAGATCTACGCACGGCTCACCTACGATACCGAGCACACCTGCCTGGCCAGCCTACCCGGCATGAAGGACAGGGTCATCCTGATCGGCGGTTTCTCCAAGGCCTTCGCCATGACCGGCTGGCGTGTGGGTTTCACGCTGGCCAACGCCGATATCACGGAGGCCATGCTCAAGGTGCACCAGTACACCATGATGTGCGCACCGATCATGGGACAATTGGCCGCCGTGGAAGCGCTCAAGGACAGCAATAACAAGGAAGTCGAGGATATGCTGGCGGAATATGACCGGCGCAGGCGGGTTATAGTCAAGGGGTTCAGGGACCTGGGCCTCTCCTGCTTCGAACCGAAGGGGGCTTTTTACGCCTTCCCCTCCGTGAAATCCACGGGCATGACCTCGGAGGAATTTGCCGAAGGGCTTTTGACGGAAGAGAAAGTGGCCGTGGTACCGGGCTCGGTTTTCGGCAAATGCGGCCAGGGCTACGTACGCTGCTGTTACGCCACCTCCCTGCCGGAGATAGAGGAAGCGCTCAAGCGGATAAAGAAGTTCCTGGACAGGCACAGGAAAAAATAGTCAGCGCCGGTGGAGCCAGTTCCTGAATTCCCCGAGCAGTGCAGGGTTGGCAGCTATGATTGCCGCATCGTCTATAGATGCCGGCTTGCCGTCGTAACCTGTTACCTCTCCACCCGCCTCCCTGACCAGCAGCAGGCCGCTGGCCACATCCCAGGGATAAAGGTACTTGTGGAAGTACAGGCTGAACCGGCCGCAGGCCACGTAGGCCAGGCCCAGTGCGGAGGAGCCCGTTATCCTCAGGCAATGCAACTTCGGCCACAAACCGGTGGCGATATCCAACAGGTCTTTACTGCGCTCAGTATTATAGCCAAGATCAACACCGGCGGAAGCCTTATCCAGCGTCTTTACAACAGAGACCTTTATCCTTTTCCCGTTCAGGTGCGCTCCCTTCCCTTTGACACTGTAAAAAGTCTCATTTCTCATGGGGTCATAGGTCACGCCCAGCAACACATCGCCACGCTTGGCCAGGGCTATATTCACACAGAATAAAGGAATGCCGAAATAAAAGTTGTTGGTGCCGTCGAGCGGATCGATTATCCAGGTATATTCGGCGCCTTCCCGGCTGGCCCCCGCCTCTTCGGAAAGTATGCCGTGGGAAGGAAACTCCGAGTTAATTATCCCCAGTATCTTCTTTTCGGAAAGCAGGTCGGCCTCGGTTACCAGATTGCGCTTGCCCTTGACACGCATTTCCACGGGTTTGCCGTGGAATTTCTTGAGGATTTTGCCGGCTTCCGACGCTGCATACCTGGCAATTGTGTAAGCAGATTTGCCGTGAACGGACAGGGGTAATGGTGATCGGGCACCCTCAGGCATGGCGCGTCAGGCCCATTTTGAGCTTCACTCCGGCCAGGGTCT
>CAIMUM010000044.1 GCA_903844685.1 uncultured Dehalococcoidia bacterium | reverse complement strand
GATGTCAAGGTACTGCGTTTTCAACCATCCCCGGCGAATAACCTTTGTGCCGCATAACGACATAGGCTGATAAGATCACCGGACAATTAAGGGAAGATTTCCGCCGGGCAACGACAGTCAGGATGGGGCATACTGTAAGGTTGGCCTGCAGTTGACGTTGCCGTTCACACCTCCATATAATTCCACCGTAAGGGTTATGGAAAAGAAATGCGCAATTGCCGTCCACACATTCGGCTGTAAATTGAACCAGGCGGAATCGGAGTCGATAACCAGGGAACTGGCAGCCAGGGGCTACAATCTCACCACCGGCAATAAGGCAGGCGCGTTCATCATAAATACCTGCAGCGTGACGCATACGGCCGACCGCAAGGCCCGCCACTTAGTGAGGATGCTGCATAAGCTGAACCCGCAGGCCAGGATAGTGGTCACCGGATGTTACGCGGGCCAGGCCGGGGAAACGCTGCTGAACTGCGGCGCGGACATAGCCGTGGCTAACCGCGATAAGAAATCTATACCAGGGATGCTCGAAGCCGGGTTGCGGGGAAAACCGGAACCGCGGGGCAAAGCAGGGACGGTAAATTCAGCGGACCGCGTTCGCAGCTTTATCAAAATACAGGACGGCTGCCGCAATCTCTGCACATACTGTATCGTGCCGCTGGTGCGCGACCGCGTATACTGCGTTAGCGCGGATGCCGTCATCACCGAAATCAGGGCCAGGGTGATGGACGGGTGCAAAGAGGCCGTGCTGACGGGAACGGAGGTCGGCACGTATAACTGCGGGGGTTTGGGATTAACGGGTCTGATAAACTCAATCCTGAATGAGACGGGCATCGAGAGGTTGCGCCTCTCGTCGCTGCAGCCTCAGCATATCTCGCAGGAGCTGCTCGACCTCTGGCAAAACAAGCGGATGCTCAGGCACTTTCATATCGCTCTGCAAAGCGGCAGTGATACGGTGCTGCGCAGGATGGGACGCAGCTATGACACGGCCCTTTTCAGCCGCGCGGCGGCCTTGATACGCGGCAGCTTGCCGGACGCTTCGATAACGACCGATGTCATGACCGGCTTTCCGGGTGAAAGCGATGAGGAATTTGACCGCAGCTACGAATACTGCAGGCTGACGGGGTTCGCCGCCATGCACGTATTTCCCTATTCAGCCAGGCCGGGCACACGGGCCGCCGTAATGCCCGGCAAAATAAGCGAAAAGGTGAAGAAGCTGCGCAGCCGGGCCATGCTTGACCTGGCAGCGCGCAGCGCGGACGACTTCGCCGCTGGCTTCAGCGGTAAAACTGCGGATGTGCTCTGGGAGCATGAGGTCAGGAAAGGTTCGGGCGTCTACCCGGGGCTTACCGGCAACTATATCCGTGCTTACGGGCGCAGCAGGGAGGATATTACCAATACTATTACGTCAGCCAGGCTGCTTTCTCCCGCGGCGCAGACAGCCGGGACGGCGCTTCGGGCATCCACGCGCGGCAACCACGGCGAATTGTGGTGTGAGGTCATTAAATGAAAATCAATGTCAAGGTCATAACGCGTTCGGCCAAGGAAGAGGTTGTCGAGCAGGCCGGCGGGTATACGGTGCGGGTCAGGGCCGCCCCGCAGGACGGTAAGGCCAATGAGGCGGTGGTGCGCCTGCTGGCACGGCATTTCGGTGTGCCCAAATCGGCGGTCAGCATCGTGAGGGGGTTTACCGTCAGAAATAAGATCGTTGAGATAAGGGCAGGCTGAAGATGGCATTTGACAAGGAGAGGTACTTACAGCCGAGCGGGCTTTGCGACTTTGACCGCAGCGCTGAGATCAGGCTGAAGACGCAGGAGCTGACGGCCGGCTGCCGGAGCCGGGCCGAGAAGTTCAGCAGCATCTTCGCTTTCGTCAAGGAGCTGCCATACGGCCTGGAGGACTGGGACCTCAAAGCATCTGAAACACTCAGGAAAGGCTGGGGGATGTGCTCGGGGAAGACCAACCTCCTGGTAGCCATGCTGAGGTCGGCGGGCATACCGGCCAGATACCGCGTCTACAGGATAAAGGCGGATTCGAAATTATGGGATAAGCTGGGCAAAGACAATGACAGCGCGGCCCGCATGAACGGGCTTGGCGAGGAGCGTGACCATATTGATTGCGAGGTGTGGCTGGGGAAATGGGTGGTCTGTGACCCGGGGCGCGACACCGCCATGGAAAAGGGTATTGTCAGGCTGGGCGGAACGCTGGAAAGACAGGTGGTTGCCGACAGCAGGGGCAGAGCACGCTACCTGAGGCTGGTTAGCTACGATCAGTGGGCGACAGAGAGACAGGCCAGGCGGGCCTTCCGCTCGGAGCGGGGTGACGTATTCGCCGGGGCCAACCTGGGGATTGAACAGATAAGGCAGTTAGGCCGGGCAACCTGACCCCGCTTATTTATTTTACGTTCACCGTCGCCGTCTGGAACTGTGCGCCCAAAGGGCTGGTGACACTCAGCATGTAAGTGGTGGTTTCCGTGGGTGAGACCTGTGCCGTCCCTTCTCCCGGCACTGTCTCAACAATTTTATCTATGGATACCGACGCTCCGCCGACAGTCTGCCAGCTC
>CAIMUM010000043.1 GCA_903844685.1 uncultured Dehalococcoidia bacterium | reverse complement strand
CCGTACTGTTCCTGCACTTTTCCGGCTGCCTGCTGCGCATCACCTTTGATTTCCTGTGATTTATTGCCGGTTAATTTACCGATCTCTTCAGTAAATTTACCTGTGAACTGGTTCCATTGTCCTTTAGTTACATTATCAGCCATGTATACCACTCTCCCATAGTTATTATTAAATGAATACTATCAGAGTGAACATGTAGAAGTAATATAATCGAGGCACGATATGTTAAATAGTTATGATATTAGTAGCACCATAGGTGAACAAGGTTGGTGAAATAGGGGATGGGCACGCATTGACAGTATCAACACGAAACAGCACAATAACATACAGAATCGGTATAAGTTGATACAAGGGGGGAAACTATGTTGAACACTATCTTGCTAATCCTTGGGCTGATCTGTTTCATCCTGGCGGCAATTGGCATCAATGCCAGAAGAATAAATCTAATAGCATTAGGACTGGCGTTCTGGATCTTGACACTACTGATTTAATGCCGACAAAGGAAAGGCCGGGAGTTTAGCCCCGGCCTGTTGGTGATATAGCTATACTTGCATTGGAAAATCTGCCTGACAGATTTTCCAATAGATTCTTTATTTTTCCGAAAGTTGACTGGCTATTGATTATTAGAATACTTTAAATTTTTTAAGCAACCAGAGAATTAGGAGAATCAATCCTACGATCATCGCAATATTAACTATCCAACCCAAACCCGGTGCAACGAGTAAGCCTACTATCCACAAAACCAACAGGATAATAGCAATGATTAATAAGATATTCATTTTAGAAACCTCCCTTACATTTTATTTGTGTTGCGTAAACTACGATTAATTGTGCCACTTTAAGTAACCCGGGTAATATAGAATGATCAGCCACTAATTACACTGGAGTGTGTAAAATACCGGAAGCGATGATAAATCATTAGGAGTTATAACGTGGGCGCGATAATAACCGGAAGCCGTTTCACCCAAATCCCACTGCATTGTTGTTGATTGTGTACCGGCTGCGGTAAAGGTGATGTTTTGGATATCAGTAAATCTGAGATCGTTTCTTTCCCACCTGTAAGTAGCCGTGCCAGGACCGTTGGCAGTGAAAGTAGCATAAAAGATGAAGGTTTTAGGACAAACGCCGGTGAACGTTGATGGCAAAGAAGTGGCTAAAACACTGGTTATCGCGAATGGCAAAGGCGCAATGGGATATGATGCCGAATTGACCGTAGTCACCGTTGAACCAGTAACGGTACCAAATGAGTTGGTAGCACTTATTGTATAAACAGTGGAGATAGTTGGTGATACTACCTTAATTCCCACAAAATCTACCCGACCTATACCCTGATCTATGCTCACCGATGCAGCCCCCGCAACATTCCATGCCAGAGTTGACGTGCCATCGGGATTAAGATTACTGATGAATGCTGTGATAACCGGCCGAACTCCCACCGGTAGGGGTGGTGCTGAGTTGACCGTAGTCGTCACTGATTTGGTAACGGTGCCGGCAGAGTTGGTAGCAATTATGGTATAAACAGCGGATGCAGTCGGTGCTACTGGTCTGAACCCAGCAACATTAACCTGACCTATACCCTGGTCTATACTCACCGAAGTAGCTCCAGTCACATTCCACAATAGAGTTGACGTGTCACCGGCATTAATGGTGGCTGGATTATTGCTAAATACTATGATGGCAGGAGGCGTTCCTGCCGGTGGGGTAGTCGCTGCTGTAAAACAACCCGGGATGAGAATGAGCAGTAGTAGTAGTGATAAAGAAAGAAAAACAAATCTTTTCAATGTATATACCTCCAATAATATATTGTCTGTGACATCGACACGTCTATAATCTTATATTGTTAGCAGTGGCCAAAAACCTCTTATACGTTACTTTCGATACTGTACCCCCTTTTAAACCTTTCCCTATAGATTGCTGCCTATTACTGAAACGTGTCAATCACAAATAGCAATTAGAAAAATATTATCATTTGTGATATGGATTAGTAATAAAATAACCAGGCAGAATGTTAAATACTTATGACATTTTTACCAGGGAAAATATAATTAGAAAAACCGGTAATAAGACACGAGTTATGAATGGCGATTTAACGAACCCCAACTCTCATAAACGGTTGGTCGCAGGTCCGAAACCTGCCGAGCCCACCATTTCTTATCTCTCTTTTAAATAGCTGAAGGCCGATTTAGCTGCCGTAGCACCGTCGCCCACCGCAGTGGCAACCTGGCGTGGTGAATTCTTCCTGATGTCACCGGCGGTAAAGATGCCGGGCACGCTGGTATGCATCATTTCATTGGAGACAATATTTCCGGCCTCGTCGAGCTCAAGGAAACCTTTGAACAGGGCGCTGTTGGGTATCAGTCCGATGGCCACAAAAACCCCCGATACGTTGAGACCGGACGTGCCGCCGGTTTTAACGTCCTGGATGATTACTTTTTCGAGCTTTTCCTGGCCTTCAAGTTTAGCGACTACCGAGTTCCAGATGAATTTTATCCTGTCTACGGAGAAAGCGGCCCGCTGAACTATCTCGCTTGCCCTCAGTTGGTCCCTCCTGTGGATGACATAAACAGTTTTGCAGTGCTGGCTTAATTCAAGTGCGTCGGTGACGGCTGTATCACCACCGCCAACTACCGCTACATCAAGATTCTTGAAGAGAAAACCGTCGCAGGTGGCGCAGTAGGAAATCCCCCGGCCGTTCAGCCGCTCTTCGCCGTCAATGCCCATTTTACGGTAATTCGACCCGCTCGCTATGATCACGGTTTTAGCCGAAATAGTTTCGTCATCAACGGTTAGATCGAAGCCGGTCCCGCTGGTTTTAATCCCGCTGACCTCGGCTGTCTCTGCCCGCAAACCGAATTTGATAGCCTGGTCATACATCATTTGACCCAGATCTATGCCGGAAACGCCGCCGGGAAAGCCGGGATAATTCTGTATCTCGACCGCATTGACGATCTGCCCGCCGAAAAGACCCCGCTCTATCAGCATCGTGCTGAGTCCGTACCTGGACGCATATAAACCGGCGGTCAGCCCAGCCGGCCCACCGCCGATAATAACTACTTCATATTCCTTCATTACTGTCACCTCAATTATCAGTTGACATAATTATTTACGGCTATGGTATTTTTGATATACCTCTTTCAGGTGCCTGTTGGTTACATGGGTATAGACCTGGGTCGTACGGATGCTTTCATGTCCCAGCATCTCCTGGACGGAGCGCAAATCGGCCCCCTGGATCAGTAAATCGGTGGCAAAAGAATGCCGGAGAGTATGGGGGTGGGCATCGAAGGGCAAACCGCATTTCTTGGAATATTTGTGGACAATCAATTGAATTGATCGCGGGGATAAACGCATCTTTTCGCCTTGTTTTTCTTCGGATCGCTCGCGGCTGTAACGAATAAACAACGGCTTAAAATTATCTTTTCGTATTGCTATATATCTTGTTATCCATTCAACCGCTGTATCTGAAAGGAAAACAACACGTACCTTGTTACCCTTACCCTTCACACCAAATTCTTTTGTTTCAAAATTCATCTGATCTATATTTAAGTTAGTCAATTCTGAGACTCTTAAACCCGTACTGAAAAGTAATTCCAATATGGTTCTATCACGTAATCCTATTTCGTTGGAAATCTGAGGGCAATTTAATAACCTGGTCAACTGGTCAGAATTCAAAAAGCTGACTATACGCCCTTCCGATTTAGGCAGTTCAATTTTATCAGGATTGAGAGTGTCAATATCTCTATGAGTGATTAAATACCTTAGGAATGAACGTAAACAGATTATGTGATAATTTTGGGTAATTCTCTTTATTACTATTCCTTTTGGGGTTCTGAAATTGGCAAGATATACCCGATATTTCATTATTACATCTAAATCTATATCCTCAGCTTTTAGTGAATATGAATTGTCAATAAGCCAAGAGATAAAGCGATCAAGATAGTGACGATAATCCCGAATGGTAAGATGTGACAGTGATTTTTCAATTAAAAGATAATTAAGAAAATCCGAAGAAAGTTCCTTTATATCGTAATTTACAATATCCATAACTCATTATATCAAACACGCCTCATTACGTGAAAGTTACATTCTGCGAAATGGCCAATTTGCCTGTAGAAGTCCTCCCCTTCTGTGTTTATTTCGGCAACCTCATTTTTAAATACACATCAAGTGGAGGGAAATCTTTAATGCATTCATCTTTGAAGGTATCAAGGCATACACAACGCATGTTTTCCTTAAACAAGTGCCGACTTTTTTTCGACACCACTTTATCAATTTCTGATTGTTTAAGTTCACCACCAGTAATTACGAAAATCAGTTTACTTTCGAAATCACAATACTTACGCAATTTAGAACTCAAATTTCCGGTTATTCCGTGTATCGTCACGGTATTAAATACCTCTACAGCAAAATTATCCTTGGCGTAGACAAAAAAATCTACTCTGCTTCTTCCATTGCCATATTTCTTTTCTTCGTGAACACAAATTTCACCATACCTGCTCTTTAGAAATTCGCCTACCTCATTTTCGCTTATTAGTGAGAGTGCTCCTATGTTCGCCCATATCTTTTTTCTATGTTCACCTACAGCGTAATCACTATCTTGTATTTGGAGCATTTCCCTTATGTTTGTTAATCCACCAAATTTCCGTTGTATTTGTCTTGAAGAACACAGATATGGACAAGCATCTATCTCGAGAGCGCTTGGAGAATGACCATGTTCTAAACGAAATCGCTCGAAGCCTTCCCTAAGTACTTGTATGGTATATGTTTTGTTACGAGGTCGCGACATCGAGATAATGCCCAATTTTCTCTAACAACTTATCAAGGTTCCAGTTTTTCAACGCGGAGGTAATAACGGTGGCGTCCGGCGGCGATTTTATCAATATGGATATATTCTGCGCTTCTTCGATACTCTCCACTACCTGGTCAATTTTGTTTATCACAGTTATCCTGGGTTTCCCGTCCAATTTCAACTGCGCCAGTATCTTTTCCACGGTCTGGCACTGGTTGACCGCGTCAGGGCTGGTTATATCAACAATGTGCAAAAGCAGGTCAGCCTCGTCCAATTCCTCGAGAGTTGCATGAAAGGCGGCCACGATCAAGGGCGGCAGCTTGTGAATGAACCCGACTGTATCTGTGACCAGGATATTCCTGCCTCCCGGCAGCCGCAACTTCTTTGTTATTGGGTCCAGTGTAGAGAATAATTTGTTTTCGGTCAGCACGCCTGCCTTACAGAGTGTATTTAGCAGGGTGCTTTTGCCGGCGTTGGTGTACCCCACCAGGGCTACCAGCGGTGTGCCCGACTGCTCCCTCTTGCGCCGGTATAACTCCCGGTGTTTCCTTACCGCTTCAATTTGTTTCTTGATGCTGGTTATCTTATTCCTGATCAGCCGCCTGTCTGTTTCAATCTGCGATTCCCCCGGTCCCCTGGTACCTATCCCGCCGCCCAGCCTCTCCAGATGGCTCCATTGTCCCGCCAACCGCGGCAACAGGTATTCATGCTGGGCAAGTTCCACCTGAAGCTTGCCTTCGCTGGTGCGCGCGCTGCGTGCGAAGATATCAAGTATCAAGGCGGTCCTGTCGATCACCTTTACTCCCAGCGCGGTTTCCAGGTTTTCCTGCTGTTTTGGTCTTAATTCGTCATTGAATATGGCAGTGTCATAGTCCAATTTGTCCTTTAAACTCAGCAGCTCTTCTATCTTGCCTGCGCCTAAATAATGGGAATGAGAAGGCCTCTCAAGGTTCTGTACCATCCTGCCGACTACTTCGGCCCCCGCCGTTTTGGCTAATTGTCCAAGTTCATCGAGCGAGGCTTCTATCGACCAGCTCCCGCGTTCGCCCTTCATCCCCACACCCACCAGGATAGCCCGCTCCTTTTTTTCAGCCGTGTTGATCAAGTCTTTGGTCATAACACTTTATGTAATGCAGCTATTTGCTTTTCAGGGCCAACAGCCGCTTTATCCCTTCATCGAATCTTTCCTCCGGCTGAGTGATGGAGAGCCTGACGTATCCCTCGCCAGATTTTCCGTAACCGGTACCCGGCGTCACCGCTACAGAGGCCTTTTCAAGCAACTCGGCAACATATTTTACGGACGTATAGCCTTCAGGAATTTTCGCCCAAATATAGAAACCGGCCTTTGGCCTGGTTACTTTCAAGCCGATGGACTCCAGGGCGCTGACCAGCCTGTCCCTGCGCTTCTCGTATTTTCCGTTCCTTGCCGTGATATCCTCCTGGTTGCCGGTCAAAGCCGCAACCGCCGCAAGCTGGATGGCCTGCGGTATGCCGGAGTCTATGTTTGATTTAAACCGGAATAAGGCATCAATCATCTTGCTGTTGCCCACGGCCATCCCTATCCTCCAACCCGTCATGTTATATGTCTTTGACAGAGAGTGGAACTCAACCCCTACATCCTTAGCCCCATTGATTTCCAGAAAACTGTGAGGCCTGTAGCCCTCGAAGGCCACCTCGGTATAGGGCGCGTCATGGCAGACGGCTATATCGTGTTTTTTAGCGAACCACACAACTTTTTCAAAGAAATCCAGCCCGGCAACCGCCCCGGTTGGGTTATTGGGATAACAAATCCATAACACCTTTGACTTCTTTAAAATGATCTCCGGTATAGCATCCAAATCCGGCAGAAATCCGTTCCTTTCCAGCAGCGGCATATAATATATCTCTCCGCCTGCCAGGAGTGTGCTGACCGAGTACACGGGATATCCCGGGTCAGGGACCAGCGCGACGTCTCCCAGGTCCAGCATGCAGAATGACATGTGCCCGATCCCCTCCTTGGACCCAATCAGGGGCAGCACTTCAGATGTTGGTTTCCACTCAAGAGAGACGCCAAATCGCTTATCGTACCAATCAGCTATGGCTTTGCACAGCTCGGGCAAACCATAAGTCTCGGGATAGCGGTGGTTTGCCGGATCATAAGCAGCCTTGCAGAGGCTGTCAATTATATGTGCAGGGGTAGGTAAATCGGGATCACCGATGGCAAAACTGATTACATCCAGACCCTTGGCCCGCTGCTCGGCAATTTTCCGGTTAATCTCCACAAATAAGTAAGGTGGTATCTTATCCAATCTTTTCGATAAATGCATTGTCAGTACTCCCCGGTATTTAACCCATATCCGCAGAAATTTCAGGGTAAATCAGCCTGTTTGCCCGTCAGCAATCCTATACTCTCCTGTCCCTTGCTGACCTGCCAGTCATTCCTGGCATTGTAATAAAGATACCATTTGCTCCGCTTCTCCGAATACTTGACGTCACAGGCATATATATGGCTGCGGCGCCATCCGCTCGAAGGTTTAAGCACCGGTTCCCTGATCAGCCTTTGCCATGTAAGCCCATCTGCAGACTGCAGCACAATAATAGCTGAACCGCTCTGCTGCTTCTGCTCGTCCCAGTATATACCGTTCTCAAATCCAACAAAGCCATCATCGCACTGCAGCACCTTGATAGACCCGCAACTAAGATTGCACCAGGGGTCCTGGCTGTTGACAGTTATCAGCGGTTTACCACTTACCTGGTATGGACCGCAGATAGATTCGGAACTGGCAACCCCGATGGAATCGGGCTCATTGAATCCGCAGTCTTTTATGTAAACTAACGAAGCGCTGAAATAGAGGCGATATTGGTTCCCGGTCTTTACCAGGCACGGGTTGCTCACCGATTTATTACCCTGGCTTTGCTGCCAGTCCAACTCAGGACGGATCAATATTACCTCGTTCCCCCATTTCTTCAGATCTCTGGACTGCATGATGGCGATTTCCGAATACCACTTCCTGCCCTTTATCCATGAAAGAACCAGCGACAACGGCCTGTACTTCTCGTAAAGCAGGTAATATGTCCCGCCCTCAAAATATAGATACGGCCGCATGGCGTTGGAAACCGCTATGCCATGGTCTTTCCAGGTTGCCCCGTCGGGTGACGTGAAATGGTGTATGCCCCATACGGAATGCGCGAATAAATGCCAGTTATTATCGGGCGAGTTCTCGGGAAAACAGAACGTGGGGTCGGCCAGCACAGGCGATAGCAGCGGATGGCCGATAATATAATCGGCGGAGAAATCGCTCCACACAATAGCCTCAACATCTTTAATTTTCATATTCTCACCAATATAATTCGCATTCAATAATACGTAACCTGCCTGCTGCTTTACTCTTTCAGAAATGAGTCTATAGTATAGTTGATTTTCTCATCGACGGCATCAGCGGTATCAAACCATTTTATCCTTTCGTCGTTTAGCCGGAACCAGGCATATTGATTGCGGGCGAAGCGGTGCGTCTCGTATTTAATCTCCTGGACAGCTGCACCCAGTGATGCGCTTCCCCTCAAGTAACCTGATATCTGCCGGTAACCGAGACTGGACATGGACGGCAGTTCAGGCGCATATCCCATATTTATCAACCGCTCTACCTCTTCCACCAATCCGCCTGCCATCATCCGGTCCGTCCGCTGGTTGATGCGGTCATATAAGCGGTCTCTACTACATGTTAAGCCGATAATTTGGACCGGGTAATCATGGCCTTTTTTCGTCTGCAACGCAGAAGGTTTATCGCCCGTTTTTGCATAGATCTCCAGTGCCCTGATAATGCGCCGGAGGTTGCCTGACAGCATTTTATGAGCAGCGGCAGGATCTATACTTTTCAATTGTTGATATAGGAAACCGCTGCCCTTCTCCTCCGCAATTGCAGCCATGCGTTTACGGAACTCCAGGTCAGGCGCCACCTCAGGAATCTGCCAGTTCTCAATCACCGACCACACATATTGGCCGCTGCCGCCAACCAGTACCGGTATCTTATTATGCTCCTGCACCCCGGCGATAGCCGCCGACGCCGATTTACAGTAAAGTGAAAGGCTGTATGGCTGATCCGGTTCTATTATGTCAAATAAATGATGGGGGACCGCGTTGATCTCGGCAGCGGACGGCTTGGCAGTCCCGATGTCCATATACCGGTAGATCTGGCGGCTGTCTGAATTGATTATTTCCCCATTAAACTGCTGTGCTACAGAAAGCCCCAGGTAACTCTTCCCCACCCCTGTAGGGCCCACGATGGCAATCAGGCACTTCATGATTGCTGTTTGATCTTTTCCGTCAGCCGGACTATTTCCACGAAATCCGCGGCTTTCAGGCTGGCGCCGCCCACCAGCGCGCCGTCGATTTGAGTCTCTTTTATAAATTCCGTTACATTGGATCCGGTTACACTTCCTCCGTAAAGGATGCGTATTTCATCGGCATTCTCGCCTCCCCACAATTCAGCTATGGTATGGCGTATCAAACCTATTGTCTGCCCGGCCTGCGCCCCGGTAGCCGCTCTGCCGGTCCCGATAGCCCAGATGGGCTCATAAGCAATGACTACGGACTTTTCAACCGCTATATCTTTTAGCCCGTCCCTGACCTGGCGGGTTAAAACCTCACCTGTCTTCCCGGCTTCATTTTGTTCAAGAGTTTCGCCGACGCAAAGAATAGGCGCTAAACCCGTCGCCAGCACTGCCTTCACCTTGGCGTTGACCACCGCATCCGTCTCGAGAAAATATTGCCTGCGCTCAGAGTGACCTAATATCACATATTTGCACAGCCCCGCAATCATGCGGGGTGATACCTCGCCGGTATATGCACCGCTTTCCTTGAAATAGACGTTTTGCGCCCCCAGGTAAATGGATGAACCTCTGACCAGGTCCATAATGGGTTGAAGCGATACGAAGGGGGGGCAGAGCACCGTTTCCACGGATTTTAACTTTTCAAGATCGCCAAGCATGGCCTTGACCAGTGCAAGGCCTTCTGCAAGATTTGTATTCATTTTCCAGTTGCCGGCGATAAATGGTTTTCGCATCTTAGCTTCCCCTGTTATTTCCTATGTCAAAAATGGCCTCTTACCGGTTTGCGTCATTGTCAATAATCGTCCAACAATACTTCAACACCGGGAAGGGTTTTTCCTTCCAGGAAGCTCATGCTGGCGCCACCGCCCGTGGAAACGTGCGTTATCTTAAACCCGAGGTGCATCTCGGTTATAATCTCGGCAGTAGACCCTCCTCCCACGACCGTAGTGGCGGATAGGTTGGCCAGTAACTCTGCCATCGATTTGGTGCCACGGGAGAATTGAGGGATCTCGTACACTCCCATCGGTCCATTCCAGAATACCGTCTTGCATCCCTTCAGTTTCTCTGTAAATAGCTCGATTGTCTGAGGGCCAATATCGACAATAAATTTATTGGCTGGAACCATGGATATGGGAGCTATTGCGTACTTGGACAAATCGTTGATGGCATCTGCAACTATTACGTCTATGGGCAATAAAAGTTCAACATTATTCTTCCTGGCAGCCGCGATAAGCTGGTTGGCCAGCTCTTTTTTATCTTCTTCTACGCTGGATAGGCCCACTTCGTAATTCTGTGCTTTCAAGAAGGTCGCGGCCATGCCTCCGCCTATGAGCAGGATATTGACTTTATCCAGCATATTGTTTATCAGCTCGATTTTATCACTGACCTTGGCGCCGCCCAGCAAGGCTGCAAAGGGGTGCTGCGCGTTAGTTAACAGGTTGCCGAGTACGCGCAGTTCCTTTTCCAGCAATAATCCGGCGTAGGCCGGCAGCAATTTAGCCACTCCATAGGTTGAAGCATGAGCACGGTGCGCAGTACCAAATGCATCGTCTACATATATATCGGCAAGTTCAGCCAGGGCCTTGGCGAAAGCCGGGTCATTAGCTTCCTCACCGGGATGAAAACGCAGGTTTTCCAGCAGCAACGTGTCACCATTTTTCAATTTCTCCACTGCACTGGTGACTTTTGGCCCGATGCTATCAGATACCGTATAGATCGGCAGGTTGGTCAACTGGGAAAGCCTTTCGGCAATCGGCGTCATGCGCAAAGAGGGGACAACCTGCCCATCCGGCCTGCCCAGGTGTGAACAAAGAATAACCTTTGCCCTGTATTCAACCAGGTACCAGATAGTCGGCAAGGCCGCAATAATACGGCTATCATCCATTATCTCGTTGGTTTTTGGATCAAGAGGTACGTTGAAATCAACCCTGACCAACACCCTCTTCCCGGTCACTTCGATATCACGGATACTCTTCTTCATAAGTAATAATCTCCTTGCGCGGCATTATTACCGTAATTTGTCATTCCAGTACCGGACAGGGCTTGAGTATATCCAATAGCGATTATTTGTTCAAGGGATGTTTTCAGCCCCCGCTATTTATTTTTAGGCTTATTAAGATTAAACTGTTATATAAACTTCTCTTAAAGAAAATAGAAAAATGCAGATAGATCGGGAAAATAGCAGGAACCTGGTAATAGTCATATCCGGCCCATCCGGCGTGGGCAAAGACACGACCATAGCCCGCATAAAACAATCCGGCGTAAAATTTCATCATGTGACCACCGTCACTACCAGGGATAAGCGGCGCGAAGAAACTGACGGCAGCGACTATTTCTTTATCTCCAAGGATGAATTCAAGGAAAGAATCGGCAAGGATGAATTCCTTGAATATGCTGAGGTCTACGGCAACTACTATGGGGTGCCGAAAAGCCAGGTCAGGCAGGGTCTAAATGGAAATATAGATGTTTTGATCAAGGTTGACGTACAGGGGGCAATCACATTAAAAAAGAAGATCCCCGATGCTGTATTTATTTTCCTGCTGCCGCCCTCGGCAGAGGACCTGCATCAGCGCATCAGGGAGCGTAAGGCTGACAAGGAAAAAGATGTCGGCCTGCGGATGAGGATGTTGACTGAAGAATTAAAGAGCCTGTCCATCTTCGATTACGCGGTGGTCAATCATAATAACGACCTGGACGAGACCGTCACTACAGTCAAAGCGATCATTACCGCGGAGAAATGCCGTGTGAAAAAGAGGGTCGTTACCATATAAGCTTAGCGGTGACGGCCAACCGATCCATCGAGAATACTGATAATCTCCTTTTCCCTTTTCTTCATCTTTTTAGCTTCGCCTGCGGTTTGATGATCGTAGCCCAACAAATGCAGGGTCCCATGTACAAGCAAGAGCGTTATCTCCTCTTCAACACTATGGCCAAGCTTCCGGGCCTGTGCTGCGGCCCGCGGGTATGAGATCATGATATCTCCGAACTTGCCGGGAACACCGGGTAGAGAAGGAAATTCAATCGAATCGCTGCTGTTCGATTGCTCCGTTAAAGCAAAAGACAGCACATCGGTAGGCCCGTCTATTCCCCGGTAGCGGCGGTTAAATCTATGGATATTTTCGTCGTCTGTAATCACACAGTTGATTTCCATTGACCCGGCAATATGCTCCTCGCCGAGCACAACGGTTATTATTGATTTCAGCCACTGTTTTTTGTGGGGGAAAAGCAGGCTGCGTTTAATCGTTATATTTATAAGCTGATCAGGCGCTTTCATATCAGGAAAATATTAGCAGTTTGAGACGGGATGTACAATCATCTGCGTACCCGATTTGCTTGAAACTATAATTCAAACTGTGCTATATTTCAATGTGTTTTCTGGCTTGAAAATCCGCGCTGGAGGGATCGCATAGTGGTCTAGTGCGGCCGCCTGCTAAGCGGTTGCCTCGGGAAACTGGGGTCATGGGTTCGAATCCCATTCCCTCCGCCAGCTTTAACCATCATTTTACTCAGATATAAGCAGGCTATCTGATCGCATCATGAATTTTACTCCGCTGTAAAAGCCCATATTTCTGTGACGCTATAAGATGAAATATTACGTATGGACCATCGGTTGCCAGATGAACAGGGCAGAGTCCCTGGAGATGGCCAACCTGTTAAACCGCTCAGGCTTTGAGCAGGTGAAAAACGCCCGCCAGGCCGATATCGCCGTCTTAAATACCTGTGTCGTGCGCCAGAATGCCGAAAACAAGGTTACCGGGATGCTGGGCTATATGAAGGGGATCAAGACTTTGAATCCAGCTTTACGCATCGTGGTTACAGGTTGCTTCGTGGAATCAGAGACGGCAGCATTGAAGAAGGCCTTCCCCTATGTGGATTACTTCTTTCCAGCCGGGATGTCCGGCCAGTTTGAGGACTGGCTGGCAGGCCAGTCACTCACCAGGAATTCCCATAGCAGCATTTCGCTGACCCCGGCCGGCAATCCGGTTGTCACGTATATACCGGTAATCCAGGGCTGCAACAATTATTGTTCCTACTGCATTGTTCCTTACAGGCGCGGGCGGGAAAAGAGCCGGCCACCGTCTGAGATTCTGAACGAGGCAGCAGATGCCATCGCAAATGGTGCGCGAGAGATAATCCTGCTGGGACAAAACGTCAATGCCTACGGGCATGACCTGGTTGGAGATATTGACTTATGCAGCCTGCTCTACCAGCTTCATAACCTGCCAGGTTTACTCAGGATCAGGTTCCTCACCAATCATCCCAAAGATATGAGCAGTAGCCTGATCGAGGCTATGGCTTCTTTGCCGAAGGTATGTCATCACGTTTGCCTGCCGCTGCAGGCGGGCGACGACCGGATTTTACAAGCTATGAACCGTAATTATAGCTTTGACCAGTACCGGTCGCTTGTCCATGCAATGAGAAATCAGGTACCCGATATTGCAATCAGCACGGACCTGATAGTCGGTTTCCCGGGCGAGACCCATGAGCAATTCCTTAATTCGGTACGCGCCATCGAGGAGATCCGGTTTGACGTCATACATACAGCGGCTTACTCCCCGAGATCGGGGACCAAAGCTGATTTAGAATTTACTGATGATGTTGCGGGAGAAACTAAAATGCAGCGGCTGCACCATATCGAGTCTCTGCAGGAAGCGATAGTATCGGAGATAAATTCAGTGCTGATCGGGACTGACCTGGAGATACTCGTCGAAGGTAAAAAAGGCGCCAAATGGTATGGAAGAACATACAGTGATAAGCTCGTGTTTTTTACAGATTGCCGCGATTTATCAGGCGCTATGGTGAGAGTTAGGATAACATCCGCCAGTCCCTGGGCGCTGCAGGGCGAAGTAATACTTCAACAGGATTTATCAAAGGCCTTGTAACAAATATTGCTATAATGGATTTTACAGGCTAAAAGCGGGAACATGAATTATTACGATTATATAGTTATCGGCAGCGGTATAGCCGGGTTATACAGCGCCCTGCTGGCTATCGAACACGGCAGTGTTTTGATTGTTACCAAGGGCGGTATCGAGGATTGTAATACCCGCCATGCGCAGGGTGGGATTGCGGCAGCCATCGGTAAGAACGATTCAGCCGAGCTGCATTTCAAAGATACCATCAATGCGGGAGACGGTTTATGCAACGAAGAAGCGGTGCGGATACTGGTAGATGAGGCGCCCGACCGCATAGCTGATTTGATAGGGTTCGGGGTACCCTTTGACACGGTCAACGGTGAGGTAGCCTTGACCCGGGAAGCAGCGCACTCGGTTTCGCGCATCCTGCATGCCGGGGGCGATGCTACCGGTGAATATATTGAAGTTACGCTGAGCGAGCAGGTGCGGATGTCACCGGTAAAGGTGCTGGAATACTGCCTGGCAACTGAGATAATATTGAACAGCGGCCAGGTGTGCGGTATCAAGGCGATTGATTTCAGAAGCGGATTAATAGAGGAATTCGGTTGCAAATTCATTATTCTTGCTACAGGCGGTGCGGGAAGGCTTTTTAAATATACCACCAATGGCGACACCGCTACAGGAGATGGGATCGCGCTGGCCTTTCAATCGGGGGCAGAGATCGCCGACATGGAATTTTTCCAGTTTCATCCCACTGCCCTGAGGCTGCCGGGTGTTTCCCCCTTTCTCATCAGTGAAGCGGTTCGTGGAGAGGGGGGGGTACTGAGGAATGTCAACGGCTACCGCTTTATGCCCGATTACTCGCAGGATGCTGACCTCGCCCCGCGTGACGTTGTGGCGCGGAGCATACTTTTCGAGATGCGAAAAACCGGCAGTGACAAGGTATTTCTTGATGTTACACAGTTGCCGGCGACCAGGACCACCACCCGTTTTCCGCATATTTACAGGTTTTGCCTGGATCATGGCCTGGATATTACCAGGGTGCCAATCCCGGTTGCTCCGGCGGCACATTACCTCATGGGAGGGGTCAAGGTAAATACCTGGGGTGAAACTAATATCCCGGGCTTATTTGCGGCCGGGGAAACGGCCTGCACCGGTGTACATGGGGCTAACAGGTTAGCCTCCAATTCACTATTGGAAGTACTGGTTTTCAGTAAGAGAAGCATTGAGAGGACCCAGGTTGATACCGGTTCAACTATTGAGAAAGCAGGCACTATTGTGGATTTGTACAGGCTGCCATCCCGCGAACCCCATCGGGACAGGCAAATGTTGAATCTGGCAGGCCTCCAGTCGCTGCTCTGGGACAAGGTGGGGATAGTCAGGGATGTCGAGGGGCTTTACGAGGCGGCAGTGATGTTGTCGACCTGGCAAACCCTCCTGCCGGCGCCGTCCGACCGGCTTTCCTATGAGTTGAATACAATGGTGATCAACGCGCGATTAATGACAGAGGCAGCTTTATTAAGGCAGGAAAGCAGGGGCGCACATTACCGGTCAGACTACCCCACTTCTGCGGAAACCTGGAGACGGCATATCGTTTTCCAGGTATAAAATGCCCTTTTATTAGCCTCAAACAACTATTTACCTGCTGACGTTCATCTGGCCCCCCTTGACAAACTCAAATAGCATTGTGTACACTTGTTTTAAGAACAAATGTGCTCTACAGGGGAATAATATGAGGAAACCGGGTATCAACTTAACCAGGCAAAGGATCATGGATTTTATCCGGGAATTCTATGACGAGAGGGGCTATGCCCCCACGGTCCGGGATATTCAAAAGGGCTGTGAATTAAGTTCGACCGCCGTTGTACAACATCACCTGAAGGTGTTGGAGGGTGACCACCAGATTGAACGTGATTCAAAGGTATTTCGAAGTATACAACTGCCGGACAGGAAAAATACTATCCGTGTGCCCATACTCGGTAAAATCGCGGCAGGAACGCCTATCCCGGTATTGAAATCCGATTCATGGCATGAAGAAGCCATTGATACACTTGAATTATCCGGCGAAATTACCGGGGGTAAAGAGGTATTTGCTTTGCGGGTCAGCGGTTTATCTATGATAGATGCGCTGATAGACGACGGGGATATCGTGCTGATGGAATCGGTGAAAAGCGCGTCCAATGGTGATATGGTCGCTGCCTGGCTGAAGAAGGAAGAGGAAGTAACCTTAAAACGTTTCTACAGGGAAGAGGGCAAAATCAGGCTGCAACCGGCAAACTCTCAAATGGAGCCGATTTATACAGAACCTGACAATCTCGAGATACAGGGCAGGGTAGTTGCGGTCATCAGGACTATTTAAGAGCCTTTAATTTTTCTATTCTTTTGCTGGAATCAGTGTATTTCAGCAGACTGTTGTACCACACACTGTTATTGCCGAAGAAAATGCGGTAAAATTCCCAGCAATCAGTTAGCTGTATAATGCTTGTCCCCTGATTAATCGTTATTTTGGAGGTTGTCATGAGCGATCCCTACACGGATTTTGCCACGAGATATGGCTACCAGGCCTCGGAAAGGTTTAAGAAAATACTGAAAGTCCTGATGACAGAAGAGCAGGCGACTATTGCAAACCTCTTGCCGGCCTCGGTAGAAGATATCGCACAGAAGTTAAATAAGAAACCCGATGCCATAGAGGTCAATTTGAAGGACCTTTTTCAGAAAGGTGTGATATTTGAATCATCAAAAGGCTACAAGCCTGCGCGGGAAATTTTTCAACTTCATGATGCCACGGGCAGCGACATGAGGTCGGATGATCTCTGGGGCAGGGACCTTTTAGACGCCTGGTGGGATTTTTCGGAAAATGAATTGTTCAAAGATATTGCCAAATTAGCGGACGCTTTTCCCCGGCCGGTATCACGGGTTATACCGGCCAGGGCAGCGATTGACGAATCAGCAAAAGTGCTGCCCAACGAAGATATCAACGGCGTCATCGACCGGGCCAGCCGTGTGGCGGTGGTTAAATGCCCCTGCCGGCGTATGGCCCAGAAATGCGACAGGCCCGTAGAGGTATGCCTGCAGATGAATAAGGGCGCTGACTATGCCATCAAGCGCGGCTCCGGCAGGGAAGTCAGCAAGGAAGAGGCCAAGAAGATACTTCAGGTAGCGGCCGAGGGCGGTTTGGTACACAGTGTGGGCAACGCACCGGAGGTGGGCCACTATATATGCAATTGCTGCCCGGACTGCTGT
>CAIMUM010000042.1 GCA_903844685.1 uncultured Dehalococcoidia bacterium | reverse complement strand
TTCTATCGGTTGTCTATATGCAGACACTGAATTTACCTGCTATGGTTTCCACGTTCAACGGTTTGCAGGCAATTGTCGTATCCATAATAGCAAACGCAACAATAACATTCGGCAGAGCGTACGTTAAAAACTGGCAAACCGCCACTATAGCCTTTGCAGCGGGCGTTCTCTTCTTTTTCGGTATTAATCCCATCCTGGTAATACTATTTGCTGCAGTTACGGGCATTCTGCTTTTTCTTAAGCAGCCATATACCCTTGCAAAATCGGCTTGCAGGCATTTAACCACATATCGGCCTGTGCTTATTATTCTTGCAGCCGCTATTTTAGGATTCGCCATTCTCTTTTTTACTGATCGTGGCCTTTTCGACCTGGCGGCTCTTATGTCCCGCATAGACTTATTTGCCTTTGGCGGTGGGTTCGCTTCCGTCCCGCTCATGTATCATGAAGTTGTCAACGTAAACTCCTGGATGGATAGCCGGACTTTTCTAAACGGGATTGCTCTCGGACAAATCACACCCGGGCCGATAGTCATCACCGCCACTTTTATTGGATATGTGCTCTATGGGCTCCTGGGAGGAATCATAGCAACGATCAGTGTATTTTTACCTTCTTTCCTGATAGTAATAGGAGTTGCGCCCTATTTTGATAAATTACACAGTTCACCCTATTTTGGCAAAGCGATAATCGGCGTATTAAGCTCCTTCGTCGGTCTCCTGTTATCCGTAGCTATATTGTTTGCCTTTAAAATACCATGGGACTTATTTCGGACAGTAATAGCCCTGTCTGCCCTGGTTGCTCTGTTTTTAAAGGTAGAAATCTATTGGGTGATCCTCGCAGGGATTATTGTTTCAATCATTCTGCTTTAAACAAATGATGATTATTTTACACACCTTACCCCGGATAAGTTTATTACTGCTCACAAGGGATAACCGCGTTTATAAATTTGGACCCATAACAACCGTTCGGACGCGGAATATTGAGCTTCACCTGGCTGCCTTGGCGAAGCGTTTCAGCTATGCGGGATTGTCGTCCCGAAGCAGTTGGCGTAAAATGCGCAGGGCTGGCTGCCTGTGAAACTACCGCATAAACGGGCCCGCCGCCGACCGTAAACCTGAAGGGAGGAAGTACAGCTATGAACATCGGAAGGCTGGCGGAAGACAATATAAGGCGCTTCGGCGAGTACGACTTCGTCCATTTCGAAGGGAAGTGGCACAGCAATGTGCAGATGAACCGCGCGGCCAATTGCCTGGGCAACGCCCTGAAGACACTGGGTATTGGAAAGGGGGACCGCGTGGGAGTTCAGCTCCTGAACTGCCCGGAGCTCATACAGGCCTATTTCGCCATCTTCAAGATCGGGGCCGTGCTGGTGCCCGTGAACCCCTCGCTGCGCGCGCACGAGCTTGGCTACATCTACCGGGATGCCGGCATCGCGGGCCTGGTCAGCAGCGTGGAATATATCGATAAGGTAAGGGAGGCCCGCCGGGAGGCCCCGGGCTTAAAGCATATCATTCTGGCTGGCGACGATATCCCGGGCGATATGTTGCCGTATAGCGGCATCAGCGAGGTGGAAGCCGACGGGCTGGTCACGGAGGACACGGATAACCACGACCTCGCCGTCATCCTCTACACCGCAGGCACCACGGGCAGCCCCAAGGGCGTTATGCTCACGCACAACAACTGGTACACCCACGTTACCGGCTATTATGACCTGGTGCTGCTGGATACCTGGGGCGTCGGCCTGAAGAGGAAAGTGCGAGCAAAGAGCTCCGTCCGGGGCGTAGCCGCGTGGCGTGAGGAGCAGGTTTTCGGTGTGAGCCGCAACCGCGTATCCCTGATAGCCCTGCCGCTGTTCCACGGGTACGGCATATTCGCCGTAAGCCTCGAGTTCCTCACGGGCGGCAGGCTGGTGGTGCTGGGACGCTGGGATGCGGAGGAGGCCATGAGGCATATCCAGCAGTTCGGGGTCACCGAGTTTCGCAGTGTCCCCACCATGTATATACAGTT
>CAIMUM010000041.1 GCA_903844685.1 uncultured Dehalococcoidia bacterium | reverse complement strand
TACTGTATGCCTTCTCCTCAGCCGGCAACAATAACGGCAGCGCCTTCGCCGGCCTCGGGGCCAATACGGGCTTTTATAACACTGCCCTGGGCTTCGCGATGCTTTTTGCCCGTTACTGGACGGCTATCCCTGTTTTAGCCATCGCCGGTTCACTGGCACGTAAAAAAATTGTTCCGGCCGGTCCCGGGACGCTTCCCACGCATACGCCTCTCTTTATTATCTGGCTGATTGGCGTTGTCATAATAGTGGGCGCCCTCAGTTTTTTCCCGGCGCTGGCCCTCGGTCCGATTGCAGAATACCTGATGATGAGGTAATGGATAATATTAATGATCCTATTATTTTGCCCATTCAAATTTAGTAAGCGGAAAAAGCAGTGATGCAGCATCAAAAAAAACAACGCGGGCTCGATTTCAGGATATATCGACGCGCCCTGGTCGATGCTCTGCTTAAACTCAATCCACTCTGGATGGCACGCAACCCGGTCATGTTCGTGGTGGAGGTTGGCAGCGTGCTGACAACTATTCTGTGGATACAGGCGCTGTGCGGCTATGGTGAGGCCAGAGTTGGTTTTATTGGAGCCATAGCTTTCTGGCTATGGCTGACCGTTCTCTTCGCCAATTTCTCCGAAGCCATTGCCGAAGGGCGCGGTAAGGCACAGGCGGAAACACTGCGAAGTACGCGTAAAGAAACGAATGCTCATAAGCTTGCAAAGCCAATCTATGGATCGAAATACGAAGTCATATCCTCAACCGCGCTAAAAAAGGGTGACATTTTTGTAGTAGAGACCGGCGAGATTATCCCCAGCGATGGTGAGATAATCCAGGGTGTAGCGCTGGTGGATGAAAGCGCGGTTACAGGGGAAAGCGCCCCCGTTATCCGTGAATCCGGAGGTGATAGAAGTGCCGTGACCGGTGGAACACGGGTACTGTCAGACTGGTTGATAGTCACCGTTACGGCCGATCCGGGCGAAGGTTTTCTCGATCACATGATTAGCCTGATCGAAGGTGCAAAGCGCCAGAAGACGCCCAACGAGATCGCCCTGAATATCCTCCTGGCAGCCTTCACCATCGTCTTTCTCACCGTTTGTGCCACATTGTTACCGTTCTCTCTATATACAGTTGAAGTAAATCACGAGGGGGCGCCTATTTCCCTGACCGTGCTCATCGCCTTGCTTATTTGCCTCATCCCGACCACTATAGGGGGCTTGCTGCCGGCTATCGGAATCGCAGGCATGGACCGTCTTATCCGCAGGAACGTTATCGCGTTATCAGGTCATGCCGTGGAAGCGGCAGGCGATGTTGATGTATTGCTATTGGATAAAACAGGCACTATCACGCTGGGCAACCGCCAGGCCATTGAATTTATACCCGTAGGTGGAATCAGCGACCTTGAATTAGCTGAGGCAGCGCAACTGGCGTCGCTGGCTGACGAGACACCCGAGGGGAGGAGCATAGTACTGCTTGCCAAGAGCAAATACTCACTGAGGGGCCCCATGGGGGGGGATACTCAGAACAGGATGCGTTTTATGCCGTTTTCGGCACAGACCCGCATGAGCGGAGTTGATATGGAAGGGCTGCAAATCCGCAAAGGCGCTGCAGACGCAATCGCGGAATATATTAAAGGAATGGGCAAAGAGGTACCTTCTGAGCTTACTAAAATAGTGGATGATATTGCGAAAACCGGGGGTACACCGCTGGTCATCGCGCGCAACGGGGATGCAATAGGAGTAGTGTACTTGAAGGACATTGTAAAGGGCGGTATCAAAGAACGTTTTATGCAGTTGCGCAAGATGGGTATCAAGACAGTCATGATTACAGGTGACAATCCGTTGACGGCAGCAGCCATCGCAGCTGAGGCAGGGGTAAATGACTTCCTGGCACAGGCCACTCCGGAAATGAAGCTGAACTTGATACGGGATTTTCAGTCCGGTGGCCGGCTGGTGGCAATGACCGGTGATGGAACCAATGACGCCCCTGCCCTGGCGCAGGCCGATGTGGCTGTGGCCATGAACACGGGAACACAGCCTGCCCGCGAAGCTTCCAATATGATCGACCTGGACAGCAACCCCAGCAAACTGATTGAGATCGTGGAGATCGGCAAGCAACTGCTGATGACCCGGGGAGCACTGACTACATTCAGCATTGCCAATGATGTATCGAAATACTTCGCTATTATCCCTGCGGCGTTTGCGGTCATCTACCCTTCACTTCAGGTTTTGAACATCATGCATCTGGCCACTCCTCAGAGCGCAGTAATATCGGCTGTGATTTTCAATGCCCTGATTATCATAGCCCTCATACCGCTGGCTATGCGCGGCGTACCATACCGTCCGGTAGGCGCGGCAACACTTCTGCGCGATAACCTTCTGATCTATGGTGTAGGCGGATTGATTGCCCCCTTTATCGGCATCAAATTGATCGACATGCTATTAGTAGCGCTGAAATTGGTATAAAAGATGGAAAAACCGCAGTCATCATCGGTGCGTCGCCAACTTCGCAGTGCCCTCATATTACTGGGTGTTATGATCCTGTTTACGGGAATAATCTACCCCCTTCTCGTCACTCTTATTGCCCAGGTTGTTTTCCCGCATCAGGCGAACGGCAGCCTGATTGAGAGTGAAGGCAAATACCTTGGTTCAGAGTTGATCGGCCAGCAGTTTGACCGGGAAGGCTATTTTTGGGGGCGGCCTTCTGCTACACTTCCCTTACCCTATAACGGATCGGCCTCCTCCGGTTCCAATTATGGCCCTTCCAATGAAGAACTACTGGGCAATATTCAGAAAAGGATAGAGGCTTTAAAGAGGTCTGACCCTGAGAACACTGTGCCCATACCTGTGGACCTGGTAACATACTCGGCCAGCGGGCTTGACCCACATATCAGCCTTGCAGCAGCTCAGTACCAGATACCGCGAGTTGCGCGGCAGCGGCATATAAGCGAGGGGCTACTTCAGGAGATGGTAAACCGCTTTACCGAAGGCCGTCAATTCGGTGTCCTCGGCGAACCGAGGGTAAATGTCCTCAGGTTAAATTTAGCGCTTGACGAGAACAAATAAAATGGATTTTCCTGACGACGGGGTTTAAAATTTGACTTGGAGAGGCGGAACAAATGAGGCAAAGCCGTCCCAGTCCTGACCAGTTACTGGCGCGGATCAAATCTGAGGAACAGCAGCAGAACGAGGGCAAACTGACCATTTTCCTCGGCTTTGCCGCCGGTGTGGGTAAGACATATGCCATGCTGGAGGATGCTCAGCAGCAAAAGGATGAAGCAGGGCTGGTTGTGGCTTATGTCGAAACACACGGCAGGGTGGAAACAGAGAGGCTGTTGAGCGGCCTGGAAATTCTCCCGCGCAAGCAAATAGAGTACCGCGGCATCCTTATTCCGGAGATGGACCTGGACGCGGTGCTGGCACGTAAACCAAGGCTCGCGCTGGTAGATGAACTTGCACATACTAATGCCCCCGGTTCGCGGCACCCGAAACGCTATCAGGATGTGGAGGAATTGCTCAAAGCCGGGATCGATGTTTATACCACGCTCAACATACAACACCTGGAGAGTGTGAGAAATACGGTTGCCCAGATCACCAGCGTATGGGTTCGTGAGACGGTCCCGGACTCGATCGTCGACAGGGCTGCCGAGATAAAATTGGTTGACCTGCTTCCCGATGAATTGATACTGCGTCTAAAAGAAGGAAAAGTCTATGTGCATGAGATGATTGCGCATGCCGTCAAGGACTTCTTTCGCAAGGGTAACCTTTCCGCCCTGCGTGAGATCGCGCTGAGGATTGCGGCGGAGCATGTCGAGAGGCAGACCCAGGCCTATATGCAGACACAGGCTATACAAGGTCCCTGGGCAGCGGCTGAACATCTCCTGGTATGTATCAATAGCGGCCCTCTGGCAAACAGGGTGGTCCGCAGTGCCCGCCGGCTTGCTTCCCAGTTGAACGCGGAATGGTCTGCCGTCTATGTTGAGACTCCCGACAATATCCGGTTATCCTCCGGCCGGAGAGAGAGATTGGCGCATACAATGCAATTGGCCAAGCGGTTGGGCGCGGATGTGCAGGAATTGCAGGGACAGTCTGTGGCGGATACGGTCATAGACTATGCAAAAGAACATAATATTACCAAGATCGTTGTTGGTAAACCCCTGAAGAGCCGCTGGCAGGAGATGTTACGAAGCTCGGTCAGTGCTCAAATTATTCGTAAGAGCAGCTATTTTGATATCCACGTTATCGGAGGCAAGGGAGAATCGATTGGACAAGACAGGGAGTCTGATTCAAAACCTTCCATTAATTGGCGTGGTTACCTGATAAGCGTTGGGTTGGTTATTATAGCCACCTTGATTGGCGTGTTTTTACAACCCCCGGTTCACCCGGCTAATCTGATTATGATCTACCTGCTTTGCGTGGTTATCGCAGCCGTCTTTTTCGGATTTGGGCCGTCCATAGTGGTGTGTATCCTCGGCGTACTGGCATTCGATTTCTTTTTTATACCTCCGGTTCTTTCATTCGCCGTGGCAGATATGCAATATCTTTTTACTTTTATCGTGTTGCTTATAGTCGGCATCGTGATAAGTTATTTAACAGCCCGTATTCGAAAACAGGGCGAAGCCGCACGACAGCGCCAGGTGGCAATATCTACCCTGTACGCGCTCAGCCGGGAGATGACCGCCGCCCTTAATGTAGAAGACACTGTAAACACGGTGGTCAACTATGTAAAAAGGACGCTCGGTCTGGATGCAGTTATTTTATTGCCGGACCCCGAAAATGATGGGAAGTTGATACATCCATTTCAAAAAATAAATTTCAATTTTGATGAAAATGATTCCGCAACAGCTTTTTGGGCTTACGAACATCAACAGGCAACGGGGCGCAATACCGATACGCTTCCCGACGCCAGGGCCCTCTATTTACCATTGCATGCGACGCGGAGAGCGATTGGCGTGATGGGGATATGGTTGGCTGATAGAGATTATCAGATGCCCACACAGCAAATCAGGTTATTGGAAGCATTGGGCGACCTGGCAGCTGTAGCAATTGAACGTGCCCAACTGGCTGAAACAATGCAAAGTGCGTCCAGCTGAAATATGAACCTTTTTAGCCATTTAAATTTGACTTAATTTTTTATTACTAACGGTTGCTTCACAATAAAATCAGGCGGGGCCCTTAAGCTTAGCGTCATTTTTCATCTATAAAATTCAGTAATTTAACACGCCCGTAACAATTAAAGGTTAAATTGTTGGCATCAATTCACGGGAGGTTAACATGCAAATCAATTCCGGTGATACTGCATGGCTACTGATCGCTACCGCGCTTGTGATGCTGATGACCCCGGGACTGGCCTTTTTCTATGGGGGAATGGTCAGGCAGAAGAACCTGCTTTCCACCCTGATGATGAGCTTTGTGATGCTGGGGCTCATTTCGATATTATGGGCATTTTACGGTTACAGCGTCAGCTTTGGGCCTGATTTCAAAGGTCTGTTCGGGGGGCTGCAATGGGCCGGCCTGATGAACGTAGGCATGGAACCCTCCAATATTTACGCTACTACCATACCGCACTTCCTCTTTATGATGTTCCAGGCAACATTCGCCATCATCACTGTGGCGCTTATCACCGGCGGTGTGGTGGAACGCATCAGGTTCAGCTCCCTGCTAATATTTTCAGCCATCTGGTTCACGGTCGTCTACTGCCCGATAGCGCACTGGGTATGGGGAAGCGGCGGCTGGCTGGCTAACCTGGGAGTGCTGGATTTTGCCGGCGGTACAGTAGTGCATATCAATGCCGGGTTCGCCGCGCTGGCTATAGCGCTGGTCCTCGGCCCCCGGCGCGGCTTTGAAGAGAGAGAGGCAATGGAGCCCAACAGTATTCCATATGTGGTGCTGGGTACCGCCCTGTTGTGGTTTGGCTGGTTCGGCTTTAACGCCGGCAGTGCGCTTGCTGCTAATGGACTGGCCGCCAGCGCCTTCGCCTCTACCAACTTTGCCGGAGCTTCCGCAGCCATCACCTGGCTCATCCTCGGCTGGATACACCGCCGGCCGTCGGTACTGGGCGTCGCCACAGGAGCAGTCGTAGGACTGGCTACCGTGACACCGGCCTCAGGATTTATACACCCCATGTCGGCCATACCTATCGGCATAGGGGCAGCCGTCATTTCCTACTATGTCATGCTCTGGCGCAATAAATCTAACCGGATAGATGAATCACTGGACGTTTTTGCCTGTCACGGGGTGGGAGGCACGGTCGGTATGATTGCAACCGGGCTGCTGGCCACCTCTGCTATCGGCGGGAAGTCAGGTTTGATAGATGGAAACGGAGCACAGGTATTAGTTCAACTATTGGCCGTTGCCGTTACCGCCGGTTATTCATTCGGCGTCACCTGGGTCATAGCCAAGGTGATTGACGCCACTTTTGGCCTGCGCGTCAGGAACGAGGAGGAGATGGTGGGGCTGGACATATCACAGCACGGAGAAAGGGCTTACGGGGGATTTTCATAAGCGGGACCATTTTTCGCGGTTTTTGCCAGTTTATGGACGGGGGATGACGGATATTTCGCCATCCCCCGCAGTTTTTCTGAATTTTTGGGCAGTTTTTCGACTAATTTAATCTGTTTGTAACATTTTCGGGCTAAATTAACAGCATAAATAAACAGAAAAGCCCTGTGAATCCCTTCCGGGTTCCCAGACTGAAATCTGTTTAAATATACCAAAATAAAGGAGGAAACTATTGGCATCCGAGAAAATGACACCGGAAAAAATTCTCAAGAAGGTCAAGGATGAAAATATCAAGTTCATCGACCTGAAATTCAACGACCTGCCAGGTTTATGGCAGCATTTCACGATCACAGCAAGTGAGTTGAATGGCAACTTGGATTCCGATCCGGCCAAGGGCGGAATCTGGACCGAGGGCATTGGCTTCGACGGCTCGAGTATCCGCGGCTTCCAGGACATCCAGGAGAGCGATATGATTTTGATGCTCGACCCGGGAACCGCCATAATTGATCCCATCCCCCAGCATCCCACACTGAGCATTATCTGTGATGTGTATAACCCCATAACCAAGAAACCCTACACCAGGGATCCCAGGTATATCGCCAAGAAAGCCGTAAAGTATTTGAAATCCACAGGACTGGCCGACACCTGCTACTGCGGTCCCGAGCAGGAGTTCTTCATTTTCGATGATATTCGTTTCGACCAGGACCAGCGCAGCGGCTACTATTTCATAGACTCTATCGAAGCCGACTGGAACACCGGCAAAGATGAAAAGCCAAATCTTGGCTACAAACCCAGGTATAAGGAAGGCTACTTCCCGGTACCGCCGCACGACTCTCTCCAGGACCTCCGGTCGGAGATCGTGGAGACTATGGAGGCAGCCGGCCTCGAGATAGAGGTTCACCACCATGAGGTGGCTACCGCCGGTCAGTGCGAGATCGACATGAAGTACAAGGACCTGCTCAAGATGGGTGACCAGATGATGTGGTTTAAATACGTCATCAAGAACGTCTGCCACAAGCATAACAAGGTCGCTACCTTCATGCCCAAGCCCATCTTCCAGGACAACGGCTCCGGCATGCATGTGCATCAGAGCCTGTTCAAAGATGGCAAGAATATGTTTTTCGATCCCAAGGGCTATGCGCTCATCAGCCAGACCTGCAAATATTATATCGGCGGCCTTCTCAAACATGCCGATGCTCTATCGGCCATATGCTCTCCGACAACCAACTCCTATAAGAGGCTGGTGCCCGGCTTTGAAGCGCCCGTCAACCTGGTATACTCCGCTGCCAACCGCAGCGCTGCGGTGCGCATCCCCATGTACTCAGAGAACCCCAATGCCAAGAGGATCGAGTACAGGCCTCCTGACTGCAGCAGTAACGGCTACCTGTGTCTATCCGCACTCCTGATGGCCGGGCTCGACGGCATCGAGAACAAGATCGACCCGGGCCTGCCGCTCGACAAGGATACATACACCCTGAGCGCCAAAGAGGCTAAAAAGCTGAAGACCGTCCCGGGTTCACTCGAACAGGCTATTAATGCCCTCGAAAAAGACCACAAATTCCTACTCAAGGGCGGAGTCTTCACCCAGGATGTCATCGACGTATGGATCAATTACAAGCGCACCAAGGAAATCGATGAGATAAGGCTGAGGCCCCACCCCCACGAGTTTTACCTGTATTTCGACATTTAGAGCTTCCTCAATTGGGAGAGGCGCAGGCTAAAGCCTGCGCCTCTCCTTTTACACCTGTAATGAACTTCCGGACACTATGCAAATAGTTTTGACTTTGCATGGGATTTATGTTTTGATTACAAAGCGCGACAACAATATATTACGGAGGAACTATGGTAAAGAAAGACAGGGCGGAAGCGGTAGAATATGTGCTCAAAATGGCCAAGGAGCACGATATTAAATTTGTGAACCTCTGGTTCACAGACATACTTGGTTTTCTGAAGAGCTTTTCCATCACCGTCTCAGAGCTTGAACACGCCATGGAGGACGGCATGGGCTTCGACGGGTCATCCATCGAGGGCTATGCCCGCATCGATGAAAGCGATATGATCGCACTTCCCGACCCCGACACCTTCCAATTGCTTCCCTGGAGGCCCAAGGAACAGTCGGTCGGCCGTATGTTCTGCGATATATACAGGCCCGGCGGGCAGCCTTTTGATGGCGATCCCCGCTACGTTCTCAAGCAGAACTTGAAGCGTGCCGCTGACCTCGGCTATACCTTTTATGTGGGACCGGAGCTGGAATTCTTCTATTTTAAAGATAACAAGGGTACCGAGATATTGGATTCCGGCGGTTACTTTGACCTGGTACCCCTGGATATGGCCGTCGATCTCCGCAGGCAAACGGTCCTTGCCCTCGAGGACATGGGCATCGGCATTGAATACTCCCACCACGAGGTAGCTCCCAGCCAGCACGAGATAGATATGCGCTACACCGATGCCCTCACCATGGCGGACAGCGTGATGACCTACAGGCTGGTAGTAAAACAGGTTGCCATGGAAAATGGCGTTTACGCTACATTTATGCCCAAGCCGATATTCGGTGAAAACGGCAGCGGCATGCATGTTCATCAATCCTTGTTTAAAGGCGAGAGGAATGCCTTCTTTGATAAAAACGACCCCTTCCACCTGTCGAAAATAGCCAGGAACTACATAGCAGGGGTGCTTAAACATGCCCCGGACATAACCTCGGTTACCAGCCAGTGGATCAACTCCTACAAACGCCTGGTGCCGGGCTATGAAGCGCCGGTTTACCTGTCATGGGCAAGGCGCAACCGCGCTGACCTGGTCAGGGTGCCTGAATACCAGCCGGGACGCGAAACAGCTACGCGCATTGAGTACAGGTCACCGGACCCCGCCTGTAATCCCTATCTGGTCTTCAGCGTTATGCTGGCCGCCGGCCTTGAAGGCATTGAAAAAGGCTATGAACCTCCTGCGCCGGTGGAGGAGAATGTCTACCTTATGACCGACGAGCAGAGAAAGAAGCGCGGTATCAAAACCCTGCCTGGCAGCCTGGATGAGGCCGTAGCCCTTACCGAGAAAAGCGCCCTGGTGAAAAAAGCGCTGGGCGATCACGTTTTCAATGCTTTTATCAAGAACAAGAAGGTTGAATGCAACCAGTACAGGATACAGGTCACGGAATACGAAATTAAGAAATACCTGCCCATCTTGTAGTTGTATACGTTACTGTAAGGAATCATTTACGCCGTCTGTTCAAAACAGGCGGCGTAAATCTATTATAATGGTTTCATTATGAAAATCGGGGTACTCGCCCTGCAGGGCGCCTTCATCGAGCATATACAGATGTTCGGCAAAATCGGCGTGGAAGCCGTAGAGATACGTCTCCCCGGCCAGCTTGAGCGGGTGGGGGGGCTGGTCATACCCGGCGGCGAGAGCACCACCATGATGAAGTTGATGCACGACTACGGACTGATAACACCCATCAAGAAAATGGCCGCCATGCAGGTCCCCATCTGGGGTACCTGCGCCGGCATGATATGCATAGCCAGGATGGCCATCAACCCGGACTCTTCAGCGATGCAAACACTGGCGCTGATGGATATCACGGTGCGGCGCAACGCTTTCGGCAGGCAGGTAGACAGCTTCGAAGCTGAACTGCCGGTTACCGGGCTACAAGGCGGGCCTTTCCACGGCGTGTTTATCCGGGCCCCTTACATCGAAAAGGCGGGCGGCGGTGTGCAGGTGCTGGCAGCCCTGGCGGACGGCGAGATCGTGGCCGCCAGGCAGGGTAACCTGCTGGCCACATCCTTCCACCCCGAATTGACCGGCGACCCCAGGATCCACAGCTATTTCGCAGGTATCGCTAAAGGCTGAGCAGGCGTCTCATTTTCCGTCGCCGGCACAGGCTGGTTGGCAATAACCTTATGCAGGTAATCCTCGGCCCATTTCACCAGTTCGTCACCCTTCAAATCCGATTTGTAATCCGGGGTAAGGCCGGTCCCGCTGATCAGCGTACCATCGGGCGTATAGTAGTGGGCTATGGTTATCTTGATGGCCGACCCGTCGTCTAATTTGATAATGTTCTGCACGCTGGCTTTGCCGAAGGTTTGCTCGCCCGCCAGTTTAGCCCTCTCGTTGTCCTGTAGCGCGCCTGCTACGATCTCGCTGGCGCTGGCGCTGCCGCCGTTGACCAGCACAATGACCGGTATATCCTTGGCTATTCCGCCCGGCTTGACCTTCTGCACGGACTCCATTCCATCCTTGTCCACGATCTTGACCACGATCCCCCTGACCAGGAACTGGCTGGAGACATCGATCGCCTGGTCGAGGAGACCACCGGGATTATCGCGCAGGTCGAGTATCAGGCCTTTGGCGCCTTTATCAAAGGAATCCTGCAGCGCCTTCTTGAAATCGCCGATGGTAGGCACCAGGAATTGCTGTATGCGTATATAAGCGAGGTCTCCGCGCATCTCGGATTTGACCGAGTCCACCCTTATCTCGTTGCGCGTGACGGACACCTCGAAGGGCTCCTTATCCCCCTGCCTGTAAAGAGAGAGCACCACTTTCGTTCCCGCCTGGCCGCGGATTTTTTGTGAGGCCTCATCGGTATTTAACTGCTCGGTGGAAAGGCCGTCAATTTTAAGTATCATATCGCCCGATTTAATCCCGGCAGTTTCCGCAGGCGAACCGGGCATGGGAGCGATAATCACTATCTGCTTATCCTTTTTCCCTATGTAGGCCCCGATGCCCTGGTAAAGGCCGGTGTATTCAATCAGGGTAGATGCGTAAGATTGAGGCGAATAATACTCCGTATAGGGATCTCCCACCGCTTCCACCATGCCGCGGATGGCGCCTTGCGCCATCTTCACCGGGTCGAGCTTGCCCTTTTCCACGTAATTGGCCTGGATTTTCTGCCAGGCCTCGCTCAGCTCCAGGAATTGCGCCGGCAGGTCCTTCAACGTTTTCTGGTCGGCCGCGCTGGGAACGAATTTCATGTCGCAGCCCGCCATCGGCACGGCCACTAATATCAACATTATTGCCAGCACGACGCTCAATACAAAGTTCTTTTTAGCTTCCATTCACTTTACTCCGGTTTTGGATTTTGCCTGGAAATTGAAAATAAACTTATTAATTCTAACCCCATTGCCGTGGATTTCCAAGGATTGTACCAAGCAGGCCTGTAAGCCGAGTTCTGTGCCTCCGCGTTAAGCGGAGCAGTGACCATCCATCTATCCGCGGTGTTGCCACCGCGGTACTGCGACCAACCCGGGGTCGGCCCAGGCGTGCCATATCCCCCTATTAGGTCTTGCTCCGGGTGGGGTTTGCACGGCCGGCCGGTCACCCGGCCGCCGGTGAGCTCTTGCCTCACCATTTCACCCTTACCCCTCTTGCGAAGGGCGGTGTGTTTCTGTTGCACTTTCCGTAGGATCACCCCTCCTGGGCGTTACCCAGCACCCTGCCTGGCGGAGTTCGGACTTTCCTCTACGATTTTCTTAACCGCAGCGATCACCCGGCCTGCTTGGCTCATCTACTCTACAACTTGTCTACTGGCAGGTCAAATGTGTCAGCTGAGGTACATTATGCGGCCGCAGTTGTCGCACAGGACGATGGCATTGCCGCGGACGCGCTGCTGTTCACTTATCGATAAGGTCACCCGGCAGCCCAGGCAGCGGCCCTGCTCAACCTTCACCACCGCCGTTCCCTTCCTGGCCCTGACGCCCTCGTAAATTGACAGCGTGCCGGGGTCGACCGAGTTCAATATCTCTATGCGCTTGTTTTCCGACGCCGCAAGCTCAACCTTCAATTTCTCGGCCTGTACCTGCAGTTCACCTTTCTCCACTTGCCAGGCTGTTTCCGCGCTCCTGGAGGTCTCTTTCAGCTTCCTGACTGCAACCTTGCCGGACTCTATTTTCTCCATCAATTCCAGCAGCGTATCATCCTTCTTGGAAAGGTTGGCCTTGAGCAGGTTGCCTTCCTGCTCGTATCCCAACAGCTCCCTGGGGTTCTTGATCTTGCCTCCGTAAAGCTTGTCGTTTATCTGCCCGATATTGGCGCGCAGCATTTCAGCTTCAGCGTCGAGGTCTTTGTACTGTTTCTCCAGCCCGGCGAGGTCCTTTTCCGCCGCCGACAGATTGTTCCTGGCCTGCTCAAGGGCCTCGTTGCGGCTGAGCCTCCCATCGATCTCATCGAGCTGCTTGCGGACGGTCTGAATCAGATGATCCACCTGCTGCAATTCAAAGACACGTTTGGCAAGGCTCATTGCAGGGCATTTTACGATAGACTATTGTTTATGTCAAAGCTCCACGGTCAGTGCGGGTAATCCAGCAACACCACCTGCGTACTGGCCGGGATACTGGTCCTGGTCACTATCAGCTTGGGCTGCGCGGCCAGCTCCTTGATGCCCATCTCTTTGAGGAACCTCTCGGGAAATTCGAGGTCGGCCTTTTCAGCGGCCGTTTTGTAATGCATGGGTATCACATAGCCGGGATTGAGGTTGCGCACCAGGTCGGCGGCCACGGTGGCCCCGATGGTGGACTGCCCGCCCACCGGCACAAACAGCACATTGATGTTCCCCAGTTCGCCGGTCACCTCGGGTGTAAGCGCGTGTCCCAGGTCGCCCAGGTGGCACAAGACCAGGCCTTCCATCTCGATAACATACATCGTATTTTTACCGGACTTCTTGCCCTGCGTATCATCGTGAAAAGACGGGATGCCGGTGATGAAAGTATCTTTTATCTCGTACTCGCCGGGCCCCTTGATGGCGCGGTAACCCTCATGCAATGTATCAAGGAACGCGTGCCCTGGATGTGCATGGCTGATGGTCACCATATCGGCCTGCGCCTTGCCCATCGAGTACCCGGTCGATTCCGGGCAGGGGTCGGTTAAAACGGTCGCCTCTTTGCCCTTGAGGCGGAAACAGGAATGGCCAAGCCAGGTAATTTCCATAATGATGTCCTCACTATTTGCCGGTAATACAAGCCGGGGTTCTAATTGTAACAACACAGTTGCAAAACATCAAAAGGAAGGCCGGGCGGAAGCTGCGCCCCCGGGCCCACAGCCTCCTTTATGCTATAATCCCAGCCGTGAATATACTCGGCGTTGAGACTTCCTGTGATGAAACATCCGTAGCCGTGGTCAGGGACGGGAGGGACATCCTTTCCAATGTCATCGCCTCCCAGGTGGAGGTGCACGCCAGGTACGGCGGCATCGTCCCCGAAGTCGCCTCGCGACAGCATATACTGACCATGGTTCCCGTCGCTGAAAAGGCGCTGGCGGACGCCGGCGCCGGGCTCGAGCAGATCGATGCCGTGGCCGTTACCATGGGCCCGGGACTGGCCGGCTCATTGATCGTGGGTGTGAGCTTCGCCAAGTCGGTAGCCATGGCTATGGGCCTGCCATTGGTCGGTGTCAACCACCTGGAGGGGCACATCTATGCCAACTGGCTGTCCTCCGCGCAGCCCGAGTTGCCCTGCCTTTGCCTGATCGTTTCCGGTGGGCACAGCGATATGATATTAATGGAGGGCCACGGTCGTTTCCGCAAGTTGGGCGGCACGCGGGACGATGCCGCCGGTGAAGCTTTCGATAAAGGGGCGCGTATACTGGGGTTGCCCTACCCGGGCGGACCGGCCATCCAAAACGCGACCAAAGGGGTGACCACGTCTCTGTCCCTGCCCCGAGCATGGCTAAAAGAATGCGACGACTTCAGCTTCAGCGGTGTCAAGACAGCCCTCCTGCACATGGCCGAGGAGAAGGCTGCCCCTGATGAGCAGTGGGTCAAAGAAGCAGCGGCGGCCTTCCAGGATGCTATCGTGGAAGTGCTGGTCACCAAGACCATCCGGGCGGCCAGGAGGCTGGGCGTCAGGCAGGTACTGCTGGCCGGCGGGGTAGCCGCCAACAGCGCCCTGCGCGACCGCTTCGCAGCCGATTCGCCGCTTCCCGTGCTTATCCCCCCTCCCGTGCTTTGCACCGACAACGCGGCCATGATAGCTTCCTGCGCATTCTATCGTTTGAGCAGCGTCAGCCCCGATGGCAGCAGCCTTGACGTCATGCCCGGGCTTGCCTTCGGCTGATACAAACCGGGCAGCACTCGCAATCTTTCACGCGGCAATATCTCTGATACAGGCGTATCATTCCCTGTTGCCGGCAAGCATTTAACTTTCCATCCCGCCGGCCTGATAAAACACCCGACATATAGCGAGTCAATTCATTGGCCGGCAAAGCCGAGTGATGAAGGTACGTATTCAGTACCCTGTTTTCCAGCCGGGTATCTTTATTACGCCTGGCCAGGGCGGTAAAAAAAGGCAGCACCACGTTGATGGCTATCTCGCCCGCCCTGCCCCTGCCGATCAGCGCTGTGCGCCTGCCCTGTGAGCGGCCGGAATCCCGGTTCCCGGCCCAATAAAAGTCCTCATCTACCTGCAGCCCGTCTGCCAGGCTTTTCGCCGCCCCGGCTCCGGCGTTGCCGGCCAGGCGCCTGAGCCCCGGCAGCAGGCCGCTTTCCCTGTATCGCTGCAGCAGATAACTTAAAGCTGCTATCCTCCTCACCGGGTGGTTAACGGGCCTCACCATTGTGAGGCTCCAGTCGGATGCCCTGCCCGGCAGTATGCTTCCGGACAAACTGCTCCACTCGTTTTCCAGTTCTTCCGTGTTATACATGCTCTCCCAATCCTTTATCTCCTCACTTTGAGACGGCAGCAGTCCGGCGGCGCCCAGTAAAACAGCCTGCTTTCTGAGCAGGCTCTTGCCGGCCAGGTGAAAGATCAGCATTAACGGCAGCCTGTCGGCCAGGGCTTCAAACGGCGCCTTGTTCCTGGCATAGCCGAGCGCGCGGCAGATGCCTTTATACAGCACCTGCGCGGCCTCATCGGCCTTCAACGCCTCAGCATATTCAGCCGCCCTCTCCTCGAGCCTGCGCAATCCCTCTACCAGCAGGACCGTGTCTGTCCACCTGCCATGTCCGGCGCCGTGGAGGCAGGGCCGTATCACGCGGGCTTCCCGGCGGCGCAGCGCAGCGCCGTATACATTTATTATATGCTGGCCCAGTATTACGGTGGGCAGGATGCGCCCGTCCTGCAGCTTCACCGGCAGGCCACCTTTCTGCCACAGCGCCACATGCAATATCACGCCGTTACAGGCAGGATCTTTATGGTGCCCGTGTTTAAGCCACAGGTCCGAGGTCACGTGCACTTCGATATCGCCCACAACTTTCTGTCTGTTTACCCGGATAACGGCATCCTGGAAATCGCAACCCGGCCTGGTGCTGATCCTGCCCGGGCAGATGACCTCGATGCTATTGCCGAGGTCATCTGAGAAGTTAGCCAGCTTCCCTGACATCCACAGCCCGGCCACATTTTTCTCGCTTATCTTATTCATCTTTCCACACGTTATCGTGTAACACCGGATAAAAAAGGGGCGTGCTACTTTCCACCGGCATCGTATTTGAACCCGCTCCTATCCGCCATGATGGACAGAAGCCTGGCCGACGCCCCCCTTGGCTCATACTGACCCAGTTCCCATTCGCTGACCGTCTGCTGGCGTATACCCATTTGCCCGGCCATTCCCGCCTGGGTCATATCCAGGTGCTCTCTCAGCGCCTTGATCCGACTGGCATCCCAGCTCCTTTTCCTGGCATTTTCCCTCATGCTTACAATTTTACACGTTATCGGGTAGTGTATCAATTTGAAATCCCAAGTCCTTGACAATGCTTGAGCGGTGATGTACCTTAAAACTATGGAGATATTATATGCCACGAGAAGTTGAATTAGATCGCTTCACAGGTAAGACTGATGAAGGCAAAGAATACACGATTATTGAATACCAAGAATATATTCAGGACAGGAATACAGATGCAGAAACAGTAGGTCTAAAAAGATGGACCACATCCGAAGAATTACATGTTCACTATATCGATTCCAAGACATTTAAGATATTCGAGACTGGCGAGATAGTCAGGAAAGTCTGAGGTTGAAAGCATGACAAGAAAAAAGAAAGATCATGACTTTGCTGTTAATGCTTTTAGGGTAGTACAGGAAGCTATTGACCCTAAACCACTTGACCCTGAACCGGAATTAATTGATGGTAAGAATCCTTATGCTGTTATCCTTGGCAGACGTGGTGGTTTGAAGGGCGGAAAGGCCAGGGCAGAGAAGCTAACACCAGAACAAAGGAAAGAGATCGCTAAGAAGGCGGCTGCTAAACGTTGGGGTAAGGAATAGTCACTATTCAGGGTGGGGTATTATTGCAATTACAGTAATATAAGGAATATGATTTCCCTTTTTATCTATCTCGTCATCCCCATAATGCCAAAATACCCTATAAGCCCCTGGTGTATCCTGTTGAGCATACGCCTCAAAAATCTCTCTCTTGTAACGTCTTGATAGCGACTCATGTTTGTGAGTTTGGAGAGATTTAGCCCGTAGGTTTGTTTCTAAGTAACCTAATGTTTTCCTAACCTGCTTTAGAACTCCCTCCAATGCGGGGTCACCCTCAATCCTACTAAGTTGCTCGTCCGCAGAGGAGGTAAAACGTAACTTACGTTGCATTTTTCACATATTTATCAAATGAGTCACGTTCAATTAGGTGGCCTTTAGATGATTCTGCCATGCCCTCATCTATTGCAGCCAAAACATCCTTATTATCAAATACCCATAATTCAGATGCGGGGATGGTTACTTGTGGGTCTAATACAATTTGTTCTAAGGAGTTTTTATATATATGGTAGGTAATACCCTCCTGCATTTGAACATGTTGAAGAACTACTCTCTTTTTAGCATCAGGTTTAACGCTATCAGCTATTTTTTCGAAAACTTGATCTTTTATTACCATAACTCACCTACTCACTGGTTATGCAATTTGTTACGTTATGTACTGCAATGTATTGTATTATTAGTGGGAAAACTTGTCAAATGGGATAATCCCACTTATTTCTAATCATATATTTTAATTAATAACCTTCCCCCTCATTTAGCAGTGCCGGCGCTTTCAATCCACCCTCCCGGTTAGACAGCCCGGCGTCCCGGTGGCAAAATAGCAGGGAAAGGAAGCAAACCTGAAAAATGCCCATCTATGAATACCAGCCGATACAGGCAGGCTGCAGCTACTGCGGCAAAGGTTTTGACGTCCTGCAAAAAATATCGGAGCCGCCGCTGCAACATTGCCCGCGATGCGGGGCCAGGGTCAGGCGCGTCATCTCAAGTTTTTCCGCCTGCGTGAGCGAACCCGCCGGGGAAGCCGCCTCGCTCGACAGCAGGTTAAACGGTTACGAGTCCGAGGGGAAGTGGAGCCACGCCGCTGAAATGGCCGATAAGGCCGGGCTCAAGGAAAGGGCCATGGACGACTACAAAAAAGCCGGCTACAACTTCTGATTCCCCGCTCGATTACATACAATTTTTAGCAGTCACCCCTTTACAGTGATAAATTTTTGTGCTACCATTTAGCAGTCTTGAAAAGAGATTGCTAATTTTTATAGGAGGTAAGAATGGCTGTTAAAATTCAACCTTTGGGTGACAGGGTACTGGTAAAACCTCTTGAAAAAGAGGAAAAGACAAAAGGTGGCATCTTCATACCTGATACTGCAAAGGAAAAACCGCAGGATGGCAAGGTGCTGGCGGTAGGCCCCGGCAAGATGTCCGATGATGGCAAAAGGCTGCCCATGGACGTGGCCGTCGGTGACGTCGTCATCTACGCCAAGTATGGCGGCACCGAGGTCAAGGAAGACGACCAGGAGCTGATCATCCTCAGGGAAGCCGACATCCTGGCCAAAAAGAAGTAACCGGGTATCCATCAGAAAATAACCATCACATTTATTTAGGAGGAAAAAGATTAAATGGCAAAACAAATAAAATATGGAGAGGATGCCCGCAGGTCTTTAAAGAACGGCATCGATGCTCTCACCAACGCCGTCAAGGTCACACTGGGACCCAGCGGCCGTCCCGTAGCGTTAGATAAGAAATTCGGCCCGCCCAGTGTCATCAACGATGGCGTCACCATCGCCAAAGATATCGAGCTTCCCGATCCCTTTGAAAATATGGGCGCACAGTTAGTCAAGGAAGCATCCACCAAGACCAATGACAAATGCGGTGACGGCACCACTACCGCTACCGTCCTGGCGCAGGCCATCGTTACCGAGGGCTTCAAGAATATCGCCGCTGGAGCGGACGCCATGTCCCTCAAGCGCGGCATTGAACAGGCCGTAAAATCCATGGTCGCAGAGCTCAAGAAGATGTCCAGCCCGGTCACCACCAAAGAGCAGGTCGCCCAGGTGGCCACCATCTCGGCAGCCGACGCTCAGATCGGCAACCTCATCGCCGAGGTCATGGAAAAAGTGGGCAAAGACGGCGTCATAACCGTAGAGGAATCCAAGGGCCTGCTGTTTGAAACCGACTACGTCGAAGGCATGCAATTCGACCGCGGCTACATCAGCCCCTACTTCGTCACCAATGCCGAGCAGATGAAGACGGAGATCGAAGACCCCTATATACTTATAAGCGACAAGAAAATCACCGCCATCTCCGAGCTTCTGCCCATACTTGAGAAGGTTCTCCAGGTCTCCAAGAACCTGGTCATCATCGCCGAAGATATCGAGGGTGAAGCCCTGGCCACGCTTGTTGTAAACAAGCTGCGCGGCACGCTCACCTGCCTGGCCATCAAGGCCCCGGGCTTCGGTGACAGGCGCAAGGCCATGCTTGAAGATATCGCCCTGCTGACCGGCGGCAAGGTAATCTCGGAAGAGATCGGGCGCAAGCTCGATTCCACCGTTGTTGCCGACCTTGGCCGTGCCCGCAAAGTAGTTGCCGACAAGGACAACACCACCATCGTCGAAGGTAAAGGCTCCGAAGAGGCTATCAAGGCCCGCATCAAGCAGATCAAGGCCCAAATCGACGAGACCACCTCGGACTACGACAAAGAGAAGCTTCAGGAAAGGTTAGCCAAGCTGGCCGGCGGCGTTGCCGTCATCAAAGTTGGCGCCGCTACTGAAGTTGAGCTTAAAGAGAAGAAACACAGGGTTGAAGACGCGCTCTCAGCCACCCGCGCAGCCGTTGAAGAAGGCATCCTGCCGGGCGGCGGCGTGGCAGTCCTGAATGCCGTCCAGATACTTGACAAGGTCAAGGCCGAGGGCGACGAGAGGACCGGCGTCGAGATCATCAAGAAAGCCGTCGAAGAACCCCTGCGCTGGATCGCCATCAATGCCGGCCAGGAAGGCTCCGTGGTCGTCGACAAGGTAAAGCGCAGCAAGAAGGGCATCGGTTATGATGCGCTCAATAATGACTATGTCGACATGGTCAGCAAGGGCATCATCGACCCGCTCAAGGTCACCCGCACCGCCCTCGAGAACGCAGCCAGTATCGCCACCATGATACTGACAACCGAGGCACTGGTATGCGATCTACCCGAAAAGGACAAAGGTATGCCCCAGATGCCCCAGATGCCTGAGTACTAAAAACCACCGTAAATAAGCAAAAGAGGCCGCCTGAAAGCAGGCGGCCTCTTTGTTTTCCAGTTCTGTATATATAATTTGACACATTGATTACAAACTACTATACTTTGTATACATTTCTCGGAAGATGCCAACAAACTCATGCAAAGCATAGAGATAGGTGCGCTAACAATCCAACAGGGTGGATTTAAAGCTTTTATTCCCCACCCATTCCCGCCAAAAGGGGGTTTTAGCTTTGCGCCCTCAATTATAAAGAAAAACGATGAGGCGACCAGGCTTCTCGGAAAACTCGACGGCATCACAAAGCTTCTGCCTGACGCCGATTTCTTCCTGCTTATGTACCTTCGCAAAGACGCGGCTTCTTCAAGCCAGATCGAAGGGACAAAAGCGACAATGGTTGATGCTATTGAAGCAGAGGTAAAAATGAGCGGAAGCATTCCTGCAGATGTTGATGACATTTTGCATTATATTAAAGCACTCCATTATGGTATGAAGCGGGTAACTCAAGATAATTCCCCGATGTCGTTACGTCTGATACGGGAATTGCATAAAGAACTCCTGCAAAAGGCGCGTGTGACTCATTTTTCTGACCCGGGAGAATTCCGTACAAGCCAGAACTGGATAGGAGGCACTCGTCCTGATAATGCCAGCTTCGTGCCGCCCCCTGTTGCCGAGATGAACAGGGCATTGGCGGAGCTTGAAGTATTTATGCATGCGGATAATGTTATACCCACTCTTATAAAGACGGCTATCATACATGCTCAATTTGAGACGATCCACCCATTCCTGGATGGAAATGGTAGAACAGGAAGAATGCTGATCACTTTTTATCTTTGGAAAGAAGGTTATCTGGAAAAACCGGTCCTGTTTTTATCAGCATATTTTAAAAGGCATCAGAAACTTTATTATGCAGAACTTGAAGGCTATCATTACGGTAAAGTTTCCCAATGGGTAGACTTTTTCCTTGATGGTGTCATTGAAATAGCCAACGAAGCAATTGACACCGTTAGCAAAATTACTGTTCTTCGCGAGAAGGATATGCGAAAAGTCCAGGCGCTCGGCAAAAGGGCCTCGGAGAGTGCAGTACAGATATTGCCCAGGCTTTACGGCCAGCCCATTATAAATGTGTCCACAATTCAAAAGTGGATAGGCTTTACGCGCGCCGGAGCGCAAATAGTTATTAACCGCTTTATGGAACAGGGGATACTAATACCAAGAGATAAAGGCAAAAAATACGGCCAATCCTATGTATACAAAGAATACCTGGACATCTTCACCGGATGACCAGCTATAGCAGGGCAGCCGACCAGTTTTCCTTGTCATTACAGATGACGGCACGGCTTCAGCGCCGGCCGTTTTACAACTTCATCAATTTAGCTATAGAGCCATCGTCCTTAACAGGGCCGACGATCGCCAGGTTCAATTTCTCCGCCTTAAATAGATCCCCTGCCACACGCCTGATATCTTCCAGGGTGACATTTTCGATGGCCTGCTTAACATCGTCTATGGTCATTATCTTGCCCGTCAGGACCTCCTGGGCGCCGTACCAGCCGGCCACCTTGCGGCTGTCTTCCATGCTGAGCAGCAACCCACCCATAGACATTTCCCGGGCCTTGCTCAGTTCTGCTTCGGATACGCCGTCCCTGGCCTTGGCCAGCTGCTGCAAAATAGCCTTTATGGCTTTGCCCGTATTCCCGGGCTCGATACCGGCCATGATGCCAAAGACGCCCGTCTCGCGAAAATTCTCAATGTAGCTGTGTATATCGTATGCCAGCCCCAGCTTCTCGCGTATCTCGGAAAACAGCCGGCAGCTCATACCTACGCCCAGTATTATGTTAAGCAAATACACAGCAAACCTGTCGGGATGGAAGACGGATGGCGCTTCCACTCCCATCACCAGGTTTACCTGCTCGGTTTCCCGGTATTCGATTACCGTCCGCGGGACGGCCTGCTCAACGTTGCTGGCCCTGTACTCCGGCGCCATGCCCTTCTGCCAGTCCCCGGTGACCTGACGAAGAAGCTCTATAGCTCCATCGGTTTCAAAATTGCCTGCTATGCTGACCAGCATGTTGTTGGGCGTGTAATAGTTGTTAAGAATATAAAGCATTTGCTCACGCGTGATAGCGCCGACCGTTTCCTTGCTGCCGGCGACATCCCTGCCCATCGCTTTACCCGGCCACATGAGCTCATCAAAAATCATCCCCACCCGCTGCTGCGGGGAATCGAGGCTCATATTGATCTCTTCAATAATAACCTGCCTTTCTTTATCTACATCTTCTGTGCGGAAGAGCGGGTTGCGCAGCAGGTCTATAATCACGTCCACCGCTATCTCAAAGTGCTCGCTGGCCAGCTTGCACCAGTAAGAGGTGATCTC
>CAIMUM010000040.1 GCA_903844685.1 uncultured Dehalococcoidia bacterium | reverse complement strand
ATTTGCTCATTCCACCGGCTGGCTGTGGGGTGTTCCATGCTCGGTTACACACCGAAGGCGGACCTGATGCTGTCATCTTCATATTACTGCGACGGCAAGGCCAAGGCCAACCAGTCGCTGGCTGAGCACTACGGCAAAGAGCCGATCACGCTTGATGTTCCCAATGAGATAAGCAAATATTCGGTCGACTACGTTGCCGGGCAGTTGAGGCGTATTGCCGCGAAGCTTGCCCAGGTGACCGGCCAGGCGTTCGATCTTGAACGACTGCGTGATTGTATCAGGGTATCAAAGCGCGCCCGCCGGGCCTATGGCCAGCTCGCCGACCTGCAAAAGGTCACGCCATACCCCTATATCGGCGTACCTGTGGTGAATATGTCCATCTTCGCCAACATGCTGGCAGGGAAGGAAATCCAGGAGCAGATTTACCTGGATATGGTAAAGGAAAGCCGGGAGAAGATCATGAAAGGGAAGCTGGTCCCGGAGAAGTATCGTGTAGCCTGGCTGGCCTGGTTCCCGCCGCAGCCGACCAATATAACACAAATATTCAGGGAGAACGGTGTTACCATAGTCATGGGAGAGCTGGCCCGCAATTACTGGGGGGAACTGGATGAGGATCTCCCGTTTGAGAGCCTTGCGCTATGGAGCCTGAAGAACCCATACGTGGGGACAATTGAGCAGCGCCTGAAAGGAATCAACGAGATCATCGACGAATATAAACTGGATGGGGTAGTGCATTTCTCCACCGATGCTTGCCGCCATTCATGCGCAGCCCAGAAGCTGATCGGGGATGCTTTGAAGGAGCGGGACGTCCCTTACCTGGTTTTAGATGGGGATATGAGCGACAAGCGCAAGTATTCGCCGGATAGGACGCAGTTATTGCTGGAGAATTTCATAGGGGTAATGGCGGGACGGAAATAAGCGGTTTAATTTCCTGGCATTGCGCCGGTCAATAGGATTGCTTCGCTTCGCTCGCAATGACAGGGCATGGACTAACACGTCGTTGCGAGGCCGCTGCAGAGGCCTCGCAACGACGTGGATAGAATTGGATCCGCCATGACATGATTAATTAGCCCACAGTGATTGGCTTGGTTTCATAGCTGTTTGCCTTCCCCGGGCAGCCTGTAGGCATTGTTATAGGCCTCGGCAAACCCGGGGTCTTCCTGCGCGAATCGTGATTTTAAATGATTCATCCTCTGTGCGAAGCTTTGAGTATCACTGCTTTTAACGATGCCTGCCCAGTGCCTGGCTTTGGCCAGGAAAACATCCTGTAGTTCAGCCATGCCGGGCAGGTTCATCTGCAGGGAGGAATAAAAACTTGGATCTTCGGAGACTACAGCTTCGGCCAGCGTCAGCAGCAGGCGGTAGGAAGTGCCACCGGCGGCCTCTGCCTCTTTAAGTTTGCCAAGGCTAAGAAGCGTATCAGCGGAGACCAGTGCAATGAAATGCGATAACCCTAACACGATGGCCATTAGATCATCATGTTCAGCAGGAGACATGGAGACGACCTTCGCGCTCCGCTCCTCGAGGTATCGGCGGATTACCCCTGCCAATTCCCGCTCCTCTTTATTTGTGGGTGTGAGGACAAAGCGCTGGCCGCTGACGGAAGCAGCGCCCGGGCCGAACATGGGGTGCGTGCCCAGCACGCGGCAGCCGCCGAAATGCTTATGCATGATATCAACCGGGCGCGCCTTGATGGAGGTAACATCGAAAATATATTGCCCGGGCTTGACGGCGGGTGCTATCTCTTTACATATAGCCTCAAAACTGTCGATGGGTACGGAGAGTATGACTACCTCTGAGCTCTTTACGGCCTCCGAAGCCGAAGCGGCCTTAACACCAAGCTGTCCGGCAGCTTCGCTCAGCTTCGTTTCATCCCGTCCCGCTATAGTGACCTGCAGTCCCTCTGCGCGCAACCCGCGGGCTAACCAGCGGCCCATCTTGCCGTAGCCGCCGATGATGGCCACCCTCATCTTAAAATCTCTCTCATAGCGGTTTAGCCTTCGGGTAGGAGCCGAGCACCTTGAGGAAGAGCGAGATATCCTCCAGCCGCCCAAGCGCCTCCCCTATGATAGCGTCGCTGCGGTGGCCCTCGAAATCCAGGTAGAAATTGTACTCCCAGGGCTTCTGGCGCGTGGGGCGGGACTCGATCTTGGTCAGGTTTATGCCGCGACTGGAGAACTCCCCCAGCGCCTCGTGGAGCGTGCCGGGTTTGTGCTTGAGCAGGAAGACGATGGAGGTCTTGTCCTCCCCAGTCGGCGGGCAATCCTGCTTGCCCAGCACGAAGAAACGTGTGGTGTTGCGGGGGTTGTCCTCTATCTCGCGCGCCATTATCTTCATATCGTATATTTGAGCGGCCCGCGCGCTGGCCACGGCCGCGCTGTCCATCAGCTTCTTATCCTTGATCATCCTGGCGCTGCCAGCGGTATCGTAGGATGGGATCAGCTCGCACTCCATCCTCCTCAGGTAGCCCTGGCACTGGGCCAGCGCCTGCGGGTGGGAATAGACTCTTTTTATAGCGCCGGGCGTCGTGCCGCGGTTGGCTAACAGGCAATGTGAGACCCGTATCTGCGCCTCACCGCAGACCATGACATCGGAATCGAGCAGCAGGTCGTAGGAACGGCTGATGCTGCCCTCCTGCGAGTTCTCCACCGGTATAATGCCGTAAGGCAGGTTGCCGTCCTGTACCAGCTTGAAGACCTCGTCCAGCGTCTCGCAGGGACGTGTCAGCACCGATGCGCCGAAGAAGCTCAGGGCAGCCTCCTGGCTGTAGGCCCCCGCCTGTCCCTGGAAGGCTACCTCTATGCCCTGCACGCTCTTTGAAGCTGCCATGACCACCTGATAGAGGCGTTCCACGTCCGCGGGGCTGATGCCCTCTTTTTTCGCCAGTCGCCTGACGTGTTCGATAACCCCTTTTTCACGCGCCCCGTCCTGTACCTGCTTAAGCCCCTTTCTCTTGAGTGCGCCTATCTTACGGGCCGTGCTCAGCCGCTCGGCCAGCAATTTGACCAAGCGGGCATCGATATCATCGATATTTGCCCTCAGGTCTTCAAGGCTCATGTAATTATTCTCCCTATGATTCCGGCTCTCAATGCGAAATCGCACAGCACCGCTGCGGTCATGGCTTCCACCACCGGCGCCGCCCTGGGCACGATGCAGCTATCGTGCCTGCCCCTGACCGAGAGGTCTACCTTCCTGCCCGTCTTGAGGTCTACGGTTACCTGGCTTTTGCCGATAGATGCGGTTGGTTTGAATGCCACCCGCGCGACGATGGGCATGCCGTTGCTTAACCCTCCCGAGATGCCGCCTGCGTTATTGGTCAGCGTCACTATCTTTTTACCGCTCATCCTGAAGAGGTCGTTGTGCTGCGAGCCTTTCATGGCCGCTGCCCCCCAGCCGGCGCCGAATTCCACCCCCCGGACGGCCGGGATGGCGAAGAAGGCTTTGGACAGCTCACCTTCCAGTGTATCGAAGACTGGCTCACCCAGTCCCCCGGGCACATTGAAAGCCAGCACTTCCACGATGCCGCCGATGCTGTCGGCCTCCTTTTGCACCGCTTTGATCAGTCTTACCATCTTCGCTGCCGCGGCGGTGTCGGCGCACCTGACCGGGCTTTTATCCACGTTTTCCCTGGTGATATCTGAAGGGTGGGGTACGGCCCTGATATCCCCTATCTGCACTGTATGTGCGATTATCTCGATGCCGGACAGGGTCAGCAGTTTGCGGGCGATGGCGCCGGCCATGACGAAGCCGGCGGTTATACGCCCGGAGAACCTGCCCCCGCCGCGGAAATCATTGTATTTGCCGTATTTGAGGAAGGCCGTGTAGTCGGCGTGCCCGGGCCGGGGGGTGGAGATAACTTCACTGTAAGCGCTGGAATCGGTGTCACTATTCCAGGCCAGCATGCAGATAGGAGCGCCGGTGGACGTGCCCTTCAGTATGCCCGAAAGTATTTCTACCCTGTCTTCTTCCCTGCGCCCGGTGCCTCCGGCGCCGCTCTGCGGCTTGCGCCTGTCCACCTCGGCCTGTATATCATCGATGCCGATGGGCAGCCCCGCCGGGCAGCCGTCTACCACCACCCCCACGCACCTGCCATGGCTCTCGCCGAAGCTGGTAATGACGAATTGGCTGCCGATGCTATTGCCCATCCAGCACCAACCCGCCGCCCAGGCTTTTCAGGACGTTCCAGAATTCAGGATAGGTCTTGGAAACGCATTCGGCGTCCTCAATGACAGTGTTGCCTGCAATTACGCCCAGGATACTGAAGGCCATGGCTATACGGTGGTCGCCCATCGGGTCGATGACGGCGCCGTGCGGCACACCGCCGGTGATAAACATGGCGTCCATTTCCTCCCTGACGGGTATACCCATCCTTACCAGACCTTCCTTGACAGCCCCGACACGGTTGGATTCTTTGAGCCTGGCCCGGCTGATTCCTGTCAACTGACTCACACCGTTTGCCGCTGCGGCCAGCATCGCCATGGTGGGCAGCAGGTCGATGCAGTCGGAGAGATCGGCCTTGATGGCTTTGAGGGCCGACCTCCTTGCCCTAACGGAGTTGTGCCCGGCGTGTATATCGGCCCCCATCCGGTTGAGCAGTATCCATATCTGCCGGTCGGCCTGGTGGCTGCTCCTGCTGAGGTTGGAGACCTCTACCTCTCCGGCCACGATGCCCAGCGAGAGCAGGTAGGCGGCCGATGACCAGTCCCCCTCTGCCCTGTACTTGGCCGGCTTATAGACCTGGGGTTTGATTTTGTAATTTATAAAATCTGGTGAACGGTCAACCTTCACCCCGAACTGCTTCATACAGTCGATGGTCATGCTTATGTATGGTTTTGATTCGACGGGCGGGGTTAATTCAAGCTCAATGCCTTGCTCTGACAGCGGCGCTATGAAGAGTATAGCTGATACGAGCTGGGAGCTTACGTCCCCGGGCAGGTAGGTTGCACCACCCTGTAGCTTTCCTCCCTCGACTGAAACCAGGGCAGTGCCTCTCTCGGAGTAGCAATTGACTCCGAGTTTGCGAAGCGCTGTTATCAGTGGGAGTATGGGCCGGCGGGAAAGCGATAGCCCGGCGGTCAGGTGGCAGATGCCCGGCACCAAAGAGCAGACGGCGGTCATGAAGCGTAGCGTGCCGGCCGAGTTGCGGCAGAAAAGCTCGGAATCCGGTTGGCGGAGATGCCCGCCGCTGACCAGCCAGGAGCTGCCCTTCTCCGTTATTACAGCGCCTATCTTACGCAGCACGTCCCGGCCGGCCTCGGTATCATCAGCGTAAAGCGGACGCTCTATTTCACTTTGACCGTTGGCCAGTGCAGCGCACACCAAGCCGCGCAGTGTGTAGCTCTTGGAGGAGGGCGCCTCAGCCCTGCCCTGTAGCGTGCTTCTCGAGATTAAAGCTCTCATTTTTCACCAGCTCCTCACGTATGCGGCTGACCACGCCGGCTATATCTAATTGAGACGTATCTATAATAATATCTGCGGCCTTTTCATACAACGGCCTGCGGTATTTTAACAGGTCATCGATAGCCGAGGCGGGATCCACGACCTCCAGCAGGGGGCGTTTTTCTTTGTTGTTGAGCGCATGCCGCAACAGGACGGCCGGCTCGGCCGCCAGGTACACGATGAATGAAGATTTTTTTATAATGTCGATATTGTTTTGTTGTAACACGATGCCGCCTCCGCAGGCGATGACCGCGTTTTCTTTGGCGGCCGCCCGTTCCGTGATCTCCGTTTCCATCCGGCGGAAGGCCGGTTCACCGTCCTGGGCGAATATCTCGGCGATGGACATGGCGGCCTTTTCCTCTATCAGGGAGTCGAGGTCGACGAATTCCATGCCTAATTTAGCGGCCAGGGCGCGGCCGACGGCGGTTTTGCCGGCGCCCATGAAACCTATCAACGCTATATTACTTTTCATTAGTGCGTTATGCCCTGAGATTGCTTCGTCACCTGCGGGCTCCTCGCAATGACATTTTTGGGCGGCTTTTCATAGCTCTTCACTGCGGCTGTGGCCGCCTGGCGCATGACGTTGAGCGGCGGCTGCCCGCCGGTCCATATCTCGAAGGCCAGCGCGCCCTGCCAGACGAGCATCTCAAGGCCATTAATGGTCCTGGCGCCGGCTTGCTCTGCCTCCTTCAGCAGCTTCGATTTACACGGGTTATAGACGATATCCACGACGGTGATATGCGGCCCCAGCAACTCACGGTCGACCGGTGTAGCATCGGCCTGCGGCGACATGCCCACGCTGGTTGCATTGACCAGCAGGCTGGCCTGTTGCAGGGCGTGGGCCAGGTTTTCACGGTTCAGGTCCAGCACTTTTATGGACAGGCCAAATGTCTTTGAGATATCTGCGGCGCAGGCCTGCGCCGGGGCAGCAGTGCGATTCAAGATGGTCAGTGCCGCTCCGCGGGAGGCAAGCGCGAAACTGATGGCCCGGGCCGCCCCTCCCGCGCCCATTACAGCGATGTTCTTTCCCTGCGGATCAATTCCGTTCCCGGTCAACATGCGCAGGAAACCCTGCGCGTCGGTATTGTAACCTGAAAGGCGGCCGTGGTCGTTGAGCAGCACATTCACCGCGCCTATTTGCCGGGCCAGCGGGTCTATCTCATCCAGCAACGGGAGAATCGCCACCTTGTGTGGTATGGTGACGTTCAAGCCGCGGATGTTGAGCGCCCGCATACCCTGCAGGGCGGCGGGCAGATCTTCCCTGCGGACGCGGAAGGGTAGGTAAGCGTAGTCTAACCCGAGTGCCCTGAAGGCGGCATTATGCATGGCGGGAGATACACTATGTTCCACCGGGTCGCCCATCACGCCGCACAGTTTTGTTGTACCGGTTATCTCCGGATTTGTATTCATGACAGCGTCCTGTAAATAGAGCGCATGGCTTCTACGCTGAGCTGACCGGGAGCCGAGGCGCTGCCCCTCCCGATGGAGGCGTAGGTGAGATAGCCTCCGGCCAGGGGGGAGAGCACGCGGCTGAGCGCCCCGGCGGTACCCATGGCCAGCGCTATCACGCTGGCCCAGGGGAAGAGTGAGGGCAACCTGATAATGGCGAGGTTGTCATCAATCCCGGTGGCCGTGGTAACGACCTTGCAAATATCCGCCCCGGCGGTCAACTGCCGATGTACCATCGCTGCCAGGGTTTCCGGCGATTTGGTACCGCTCCAGTCATGATATGATAGCAGGCATTTAGCCTTACCCTTGACCTGCTTGACGATATCCTCCAGCCCCGGGGTTTCAATTTCGATATCAATGATGTCCGCTCCCATCTGCAGCGCTGCAAGCAGCTCGTTGACCCGGTGCTCTTCGCTGCCCTCGTGCCTACCATGGTTTGCTGCGTTACGGTTAGCGGCAATCCAGGGCTTGCGCAGTCCGGCAGCAACCTGCTGCCATTTACTGCCGATTAAATCGATGCGCACTTCAAAGAGGTCGGCTAATCCCTCGGCTTTGGTAACCGCCTCCATATCGCTGCCTGTGATCACCGCGCATATCCTCGGCTTAATCATCGCTGCTCTCCATCACCTCTACCGCCAGGGCGAAACTCACATCATCTGCGATGAAAACCTTGCCGATTGTGCGCGGCAGTATGAACCTGATTTTGCCGTTTTGAACTTTTTTATCGTGCTCCATGGCGGCGATCACGCGGGCCATATCCACCCGCGGCATGGTCACCGGCAATCCGGCCTCCAGCAGAAGGTTTTTCAACCTCAGGAGGCGGGGGCGCGGGAAGATACCCATGCGGCAGGCGATAGCCGAGGCCTTTACCATGCCAGTGGCCACAGCCTGACCGTGCCGGATCTTGAAATCGGAGGCGGCCTCGACGGCGTGGCCGATAGTATGGCCGAAATTCAGGATATTTCGGAGTCCTGTATCCCGCTCATCTTTCGCTACTATGCCTGCCTTGATGGTGGCTGAACGGGCTACCACTTCCTCCAGCAGCGGGTCTTCAAAGGCGCGTATCTTCTGCATGTTTTTCTCCAGCATGTT
>CAIMUM010000039.1 GCA_903844685.1 uncultured Dehalococcoidia bacterium | reverse complement strand
TGCCTGCCGGGCGGCCAATATACACGACTTTATCGCGGGGTTGCCCAATGGCTACGATACGCTGGTTGGCGAGCGCGGCTACCGGTTCAGCGGTGGCGAGAAGCAGCGGCTGGCCATCGCCCGCGTGATCCTCAAAGATCCACGCTTGCTCATACTGGACGAGGCGACCTCGCACCTGGACTCGCAAAGCGAGGCGCTTATCCAGGCAGCGCTGGAACCGCTGCTGTCGGGCCGTACCAGCCTCGTTATCGCTCACCGGCTGTCCACTATCCTGGCCGCTGACCAGATCCTGGTGCTGGATGAAGGTTGCCTGGTGGAACAGGGAACCCACGTCGAGCTGCTGGCACGGGGCGGCCTATACGCCCACCTGTACGAGACACAATTCGCCCCCAAACCGGAATCGCCTGCATCCGAACTGTCCTGTTAACCAGAGAACGGATGAGTTGCCTTATTCAGAATCAGGTCAATTCACTCAATAACTCATTCAATTCAACACAGCAACAGTTGGCTTCAACACAGCAGCAGTTAGCTACAACTCAGCAGCAATTGACTTCAGCCCAACAATCGCTCTCACAGGCACAATCCCAGCAACAGCAGCAGAAGACGTTTGTTACCTCTGCGCAACCGGTCTATCAACCTTCTATCATCTATCAAACCTATCCATACATATATCAATACCCGCATAATTATCAGTACCCCTGGTATTCACGGCCGCCGGCGCCGGTTGTTGTGTACAGGCGCCGGTAAATATGATCGAAATGCTTAAGAGCGCAATGCCGATGAATAATCCAAACTTCGCCATCATAACCAACCTGTTTAATCGTTTCCAGCCGCTAACTTTTTTACGGTCAAAAACAGGCGGTAGTCTTCGCTTGATATCTTTTTACCTAATTCCGGATACGGCTGTACGTGTGAAGTGAACTCATATTGTTTATATCTATTATTTCCATACTGGTCACTTAAACCCGGCTCAACCAGCACTATTTTGGAGGACAACCCGTTATCTCTAATCTGCAGGATACTGCTTACCCTGCCCTGCCAGATGCAGGTCGCACCTTTAGGGCACCGGCTGTCATCCTGAATTCCTTCAAATTGTATTGTAATCTGTTCACCTTTTAATTCAGCGATCTGGCCTGCAGCCAGAGAGAACTCGTTATCAATAGAGGCTTGGATTCTGCCTTCACCACTTTGACAACCGGCTAACGTTATTAATATGAGCAGAGAGCTCAGTAACAGGATGTGCTTGAACATTTAGTCATAGTCTAAATCCCATCCGGCAGATCTGCAAACTGTTACTAACGGATCATTAAACGTTGGATGCTCAGTCAGCAATTACACTTATCATCCAAATGTCATGACTTTTTAATATCCTGTCTTGAAATTATATGATTTTTACACAGGTGACAGATTATTATATAAAGGTGCTGAAAAAGGTATTAATACCTTATTGATAGCATGAAGTAGTTGATAGCGTTGATTAAGGAGGTGCATTTAGTGGAACTGTCTTCTTGGCGGGATATTATCCTGATAATCTGGGGAACGGTAGCTACCATAGCAACGGTGTTTATATCTGTCATTCTGTACCTGTTTTATCGTAAGACAATTTCTGTGCTTAACTCAACGGATTTGATGGTTGCCAGGGTCGGCAATATCGCGAATTACGTTGAAAAGGAAGTGGTAGGGTCAATCAGCCGGTTTGGCATGATGATCCAGGGGATAATTCAAGGCATTAGCATATTTGGCAGTATATTTAATAAAAAGGAGGCTCGAGATGAATAGAGATTCAACGGGTGGATTCTTTACAGGTTTGATGATGGGGGCGTTAGTCGGCGCGGCCATTGCTTTACTGTATGCGCCTCAGACAGGTCCGGAAACCAGGCGCCTGGTGAAAGAAAAGGCCTTAGAGATTAAAGAAAAGGCCGCAAAAGCCGCCAGTAAGATTAAGGAATCAGCCGTTTCCTTTGCCAAAGAGGAAGATTAGGAGACCATGCCTCTGTAGATAGAATAATGGGGTTCCAGTCGGCATTCCGGCAAAAACCTGATCATAGCTAACAAGGTCTATAACGCAAGGCCATCCTCCTGGCCATGAGGATGGCCTTGCACAAACCGCTTTTTGTATCTCAGGCAGTGCTGATGGCGCCCGCGACCATAATTCTCGGACCCGCATGGACACCGATAACCGGGCCAACCTTGGTGCGGATTATTTTAGCATTGGGGATGGCAGTGCCTAAACGTTTGACCAGGTCTTCGAGCTCATCCGGTGTGGTGGCATCCTCCACTATTATTTCCTCGGGATTGCCGGTCTTTTTCATCAGGTCAACCAGTATATCTACGGCCTTGGCACGGCCGCGCGCCTGGGTAACCGGGTGGATCACACCATCCTTAAGCGTCAATACCGGGTTCAGCTTAAGCATTCCTCCCAGCCACGCCTTGGCTACGCCAATGCGGCCGCCTTTCCTCAGGTACTCCAGTGTGTCGAAAATCATATAGACGCGGATCTTCGGCAGGATATCTTTTACCAGCTTGGTAATCTCCGCCAGATTCATGCCCTGCTCAGCCGCCCTGGCAGCTTTGAGTGTGGGCAGCAGCAACCCGGCGCAGGTCCACCTGCTGTCGATGACCTCAATTTTGAGTTTGCTATCCACCATTTGTTTGGCCTGCATGGCGCTCTCATAGGTACCGCTAATGCCGGCGGATATGGTCAGCACCAGTAT
>CAIMUM010000038.1 GCA_903844685.1 uncultured Dehalococcoidia bacterium | reverse complement strand
TGTTGCGCTCAGCCCTCCCCTCAGCGGCGCGTCCGAAGGATCAAGTGCTATGAAGACTGTAAATTTGACTACAGAACCTGACAGCACCCCAAATGGGGATATGAACTGCACCTTGCCGGTGAATGTCTTGTTCGGTATGGCGTCAACCGTGATGGTGGCGGGCTGACCCTGGCTGACCTTCATAATGTCAATCTCGTCAACCAGCCCGGTGAACCTCACATAGCTTGTGTCCACCAGGACTATGGCGTTTGTCGATGAGTAGTTCTGTGCCGAAGTCACGGTGGATACTTTTGCGTCCACTTCAACGATGGCCCCGTCGACCGGGCTATGATAGCGTTCTGCATGATGGCCTGCTTGGCGGCATAGAGGCCTACCTCTGCACTCTGGAGGCTAAGGTTATACTGCTGCAGGCTCTGCCACGTGATACCCGTGCCTGTTTCAAATATGAGGGTCTGAGTTTCCAGCACATCACGGGCCACCTGCAGGTTCAGCTTGCCTATGTACAGTTTTTTAGCTGCTTCCACAGGAGACGCGTTGTCGCTGTCAATATAGCTTCTCAGTTCTTGGACAGAGCGCAGTGAAGACTGCAGGAAATCAGCGCTGCTGTACGTGTCGGCAAACTCGAATATCATCCTGCTCTTGATGCTTATAGTGCTCTTGGCCTGCTCGCTTGCTACTGATGACTGCTGCACTGCGGCATCCAGTTCCTCGCCGATCTTTTTATAATCGCCGCCTGCCATGTCCTGGCTGATCTGCAGCAACGTCTGCTCATATTGATTTAAATAGTCTACAACATCGGCATAGGCCGGCTGAAGGGGCTGGGAGCTGCCTGCGTACAGGTCGGGCGCCCACAGTGAATTGGTCTTGGCCCCGGCCAGCACTGCCGCATTCGGCCTGGTGCTGATCAGGTCCTCGCACACTTCGATGTCATAGTATGTCATAACCAGCCAGTAGCCGGCTTCCTTGTAGTCGCCCTGGTTGAAATAGCTTTGCGAGGCGGCGATGTCCTTCTCGGCCTCGTCGGCCATGCGCGCTATGCTCATGTCGGGGTAGTTATACGGCAGATGGTCAGGGGTGCACCCCAGTGAGATATTATTCTGCGCCGTCTGTATGCTGAACAGTGCCGATTTAATCTGGTCTATTTGCGTGGACTCGTCCTGCAGGGCCAGCAGCGTCCCCTCTTTAACGAAGTCGCCTTCATTTACAAATACCTGCGTTGTTTGGCCCGATGTCCCGAACTTAAGGTTGTATACATTGGGCATGCTAAGGTTGCCGTCGGTGGATACGGTCACGCTGATCTCGCCGCGCTTGACTGTCACAGGCCCTCCGGCCGTCGTGTTATCGCTGGTGGCAGTTTTGCAGCCGCTCAGAGCCAGTGAAATCAGGCTAATGACAATTATGGTTATACTTATCAATATTTTTTTCATTTTATTATCCGCCTGGGGGTCCGCCGCCGCCGCCCGGGGCCCCGCCTTGCCTGTTGGTGGTAGTGGGTGCGCCTGTCGCGGTTTCCTGGATTACCACCTTATCGCCTTCATTCAGGCCCGATAGCACTACAACGCTTAGCTGGTTATGCTGGCCGAGAGTGACCTGTTTTTTCTCCGGCTTACCCGTAGTGCTGTTTATGACATTGACATAAGACCCGTCGGCGGTAGTTGTAACAGCCGTCTGCAGTATGATTAACGCGTCCTGGACGCTGCTGACCGCAATATCGGCCGTTGCCGTTAGCTTGCCTTTGAGCGGCACATCCGTGGGGTCAAG
>CAIMUM010000037.1 GCA_903844685.1 uncultured Dehalococcoidia bacterium | reverse complement strand
GACTCCTTGATGGTGGCCGGCCGTGATATACACATGCAATTTGCCCAGATACTGGCTGCTATCTCGGCGATGGTGGGGCATAACTGGTCGGTTTACATCAAATTTAAGGGTGGCAAGGGCGTAGCCTGCTTCTTCGGTGGCCTGCTGGTGATCAATTGGATGGTCGCACTCATCGGGATTGCGGCCGGGATAATCATCGCCCTGACTACGCGCTATGTGTCACTGGGCTCCATGCTGGCGGCGGTTTGTGTCCTTATCGCGCTGGTCGCGCTGGCGCTGCTGGCGGTCTCGGCGCCGGTATATATAGTTTACGGGCTTCTGGCAGCCGGGATGATAGTCTTCCAGCACCGCAGCAATATCATGCGGCTGCATTCAGGCACGGAACTCAAGCTGGGCGACAAAAGCGCTAAAATTGAATTATAAGCGAAAGGCCGGTTAGTGGCATCGTTTAACCCAGGTACTGAAGCAGGTTTTCATCGGGCCTGGCGTATTCCGAAGCTTTTGGCAGGCTGGCGCTGAGCTCCTCCAGCAACTGCCTCTGGCGCTGGTCGAGCTTGTCGGGCGTCAGTATTTTAGCAATCACTATCTGGTCTCCCCTGTTCTTCGAATTAAGCCGCTGAAAACCCTTGTCCTTGACGCGGAAGACCTTTCCGTGGTGCGTGCCTGCCGGCACCTTGAGGCTGAATGTACCATCCATTGTGGGTATATCTATTGTGCAGCCGAGCGCAGCCTGGGCGAAATTGAGCGGTAGCGCCATAACTATGTCTGAATGGCGCCGCACGAAATATTTGTGGGGTTTTATCTCGAAACGTACGTAGAGGTCGCCGGGTGAACCGCCGTAATAGCCGGCCTCGCCTTCATGGGACATTCTCATCTGGCTTTCCTCATCCACCCCCGGCGGGATGTTGAGTGAGATGCGCTTTTTTACCTTCTCACGGCCCTGGCCGCGGCATTGCTGGCAGGGTGAACTGATGATCGTGCCCTGACCGCTGCAGGTGGAGCAGGTGGATGTCTGCACAAAGCGGCCGAAGATGCTCTGCTGCGTGCGCCGCACCTGACCTGCCCCGTTGCAGTCAGGGCATTTTTCAGGGTTGGTCCCCGGCCGGCTGCCTACGCCCTTGCAGGTTGAGCATAGCTCAACCCTGGAGATTTCCACCTCCCTGCTTGCGCCGAAATACGTTTCTTCAAAAGTAAGTGAAACCTTGGCGCCGATATCCGAACCCTTGCGCGGTGACCGCCTCTGCGAAGTAGACGCAGTTCCGCCGAAGAAAGCCTCGAAGATATCCCCTAATCCTCCGAATTCGAAGCTGTCGAAGCCCATGCCTCCGCCGCCGTTGCCGGGCGCCTGGCCGGTGCGGTCATAGAAAGCCCGCTTTTGCGGGTCGGAGAGTATTTCGTAGGCCTCGTTTACCTCTTTAAACCGCTCGTTGGCCTCGGCGCTGGCATTGCGGTCAGGGTGGTATTCCATGGCCATGCGGCGGAAGGCCTTTTTGATCTGCTCATCGCTGGCATTACGCGGCAGCCCCAGCAGCGAATAATAATCCTTTACAGGTGTCATACAAAAAACCTCAATTTATTAGTATAAACAATTGCAGATTGCCGAATCAAATTTCAGCTTCGTAGTTGCTGAATGGGGGTGTGGCGCATGGGGCGGTGTAAGATTTGAAACGATTTTGAAATAAGCTGTATGATTAGATGCCTATGATTGAAGAGATCAGGAAGTCGCTGGCGGCCCGCAAAAAAATATCAATTGTAGATAGCAGCCTTACTGATTCGGCAGTCCTGCTGCCTATCTATCAGAAAGACGGAAAATGCCATATTATTTTCACCAAGCGCGCTGACCATCTGACCCACCACAAAGGGCAGATATCTTTTCCCGGGGGCGGTCATCACGAAGACGATAAAACTCCGCTGGAAACGGCCCTCAGGGAGAGTTATGAAGAGATAGGGTTAAAGGAAACGGATGTGCAAATACTGGGTGAACTGGATGACGCTGCCACGGTAACCTCGCTGTACAGGATTGTCCCGTTCGTAGGCCTGATACCGTATCCATACGATTTTAAAATTGACCGGTTTGAAGTTGACGAGGTGTTTGGCCTCCCGCTTGAAGGTTTGTTAAACAATGCCAACAGGCAGGAGGAAGAGATGGTTTACGGGGATAAGGTCATCAGAGTCTATACTTATGAACTGAGCGGGCGGTACATTTGGGGTGCTACTGCCTGGATTTTGAACCAGTTCCTCGAGATACTGAGGAAGGCGCGTGGAGCTCACCACAGCAGATAACTCTTATTTTCCTTGGCTCGGCCTTTGCCTTGATGCTTCCGACAATACTCCTACGTTATTTCATGGAATATACTGTGAGATCATATCAATAAAAATATTAATATATCTAATAAAAAATGTTATTTATAATATAAGTAAATATCAGGAAAAGTTGCGCTATTTTGACACAGTTCTATTAAATTTTGTATAATTTTTCGCAAGGTGAAAAGATGGCAGGAAAAGATTATTACAGCTTACTGGGGATACCGAAAAATGCGCCTGACAAGGATGTGAAGGCGGCCTACCGCAGGCTGGCGCGAAAGTACCATCCGGATGTGAACCCGGGTGATAAATCGGCCGAGGCCAGGTTCAAGGAGATAAACGAGGCATTCGAGGTGCTCTCAGACGAGCAAAAGCGCAAGAAATACGACCAGTACGGGTCGGATTTCGAAAATGCCGATGCTTTTG
>CAIMUM010000036.1 GCA_903844685.1 uncultured Dehalococcoidia bacterium | reverse complement strand
CGCTAACGATTTCTACGCTACAGAGGGGAAGGCGCTGGGCATCGCTCCACTGACCGGGAAAGAGATTGAGGCCTATTACAGCGAGGACAAGACCATCTGGGTGCTCTTCCTGGCTCTGCGCCGTTTCGACCGCTGGCTGCATAAATACATACTGCGCAAACCATACATCTATATCCTGCCGGGCAACATCAAAAGATAGCCCCCTCTGTTGTATAATAGTTCCTTCAGAGGCGAATTTTTCGCGCGCATTACTATTTACTAAGCGGAGGGATTTAATATGGCACAGATGACCGGCAAGCAGTACAGGGAAAGCCTCAAGAAGATCAATCCCGTGATCTACTACATGGGGGAGAAAATCGACAACGTCACCACCCACCCGGCGTTCATACCACACGTCAACGCCGCGGCCTTAACATATGAAATGGCCCTGGCTCCCGAGTTCGAGGAGCTCTGCTCGGCCAAATCTCATTTAACCGGGGAGAAGATCAACCGCTTCACGCACATCCACCAGAGCCATGACGACCTGATCAAGAAGGTCAAGATGCTGCGCGCTATCGGCCAGCAGACCGGAAGCTGCTTTCAGCGCTGCGTGGGCTTCGATGGCATGAACGCCACCTACTCCATAACCTATGATATCGATAAGAAATACGGCACCGGCTACCATGAGCGCTTCAAGAGCTTCGTGAAAATGATCCAGGGCAAAGACCTTATGCCCTCGGGCGCCATGACCGACCCTAAGGGCGACCGCAGCCTCTCCCCCAGCCAGCAGAAAGACCCTGACCTCTACGTACATGTCATTGAGAGGAGGAAAGACGGCATTATCGTCTCGGGCGCCAAGGCGCACATCACCGGCGCGGTTAATTCCCACGGCCACCTGGTCATGCCCACTGCGGCCATGCGCGCGGAGGATAAGGACTACGCTGTAATCTTCTACGTCCCTATCGATGCCCCTGGCCTGCTGCACATCTTCGGACGGCAATCCAACGACACCCGCAAGTGTGAATGCTCCATGGACCAGGGCAACGCCGAGTACGGCTGCGTGGGCGGTGAGGCTCTCATCGTCTTCGACAAGGTCTTCGTTCCCAATGAGCACGTATTCATGTGCGGCGAGTACGATTTTGCCGGGGAGCTGGTAGAGCGGTTCGCCACCTTCCACCGTCAGAACTACGGCGGCTGCAAGGGCGGCCTGGCCGACGTGCTGGTCGGGGCCGTTTACGCACTCACCCAGGCGCAGGGCACCAGCAAGGCCTCACACGTCAAGGACAAGCTGGCCGAGATGATACACCTGGCCGAGACCATTTACTGCTGCTCCATCGCCTGCTCCTGCCAGGGCTTCCAGCAGCCGGCCGGCTGCTACCAGGCCGACCCCCTCCTTGCCAATATCACCAAGCTCAACGTCACTCGCAACGTCTACGAGGTAGCCCGCCTGGCTCATGATCTAACCGGCGGACTCCTGGCAACCATGCCATCCGAGTTCGACCTCCACAACCCGGCCACCGGCAAATGGGTTGACAAGTATATGAAAGGTGTCGCCGACGTGCCGGCTGAGACGCGCATCCGTCTCATAAGGCTCATCGACGCCATGACCTGCGGCACGGCGCTGGCCGAATCCATGCACGGCGCCGGCTCACCTCAGGCGCAGAAAATCATGATCGAAAGGCGGGGCAGCCTTGAGCGCAAGAAGAAACTGGCGGAGAAACTGGCCAAGATCGGCGAGCAGCCTTTCTTCGTCTGTTGACCCGGTACCCGCAAGGCAGGCGGCCGATTAGAATAGCGCTTAAATTCTGCGGTTCTTGTAACCCTGAGATAGACCTCTCCTCACTGACCGCGCAGGTCCACAAGCTCACTTCCGGCAGGGAGGACATCCAGTTTGTTCCTTTCGACACACAGGAACTTGATCTACTGGTAATACTCTGCGGCTGCCGCCGCTCGTGCGCCGATAAGGAAGAGTACAAATCGCAGGCTAAACGCCACCTCGTTATCGCCGGTGAAAGTCTGGACGGCAGCCCGCAAAGTGAAAATCTGCTTGCTTCCCTGATCGCCGCCGGGATCGGCCGCCCGGCCGGATAGAAAGCCGCTTCGTAGGGGCGTACCTTCAGGTGCGCCCGAAAGGTGACTAAAATCATTTTCCATTTCGACTGCTGCCTTTACAATATATACAATTAAAAATTTAAACACAGTTAATATGTGCTTAACAAAGGAGATTAATATGGAAAACGAAAAAGGGCTCGTGTTGGAGCTTAATAGCAAGAATTTAGAAGAGGCTATCAGGAACAACCCGTCGCTGGTTGTGGATTGTTGGGCGCCATGGTGCGGACCCTGCCGCATGATGTCCCCGGTCATCGACGAACTGGCAACCGACCTCAAGGGAAAGATAACTTTCGGCAAGCTAAATACAGATGAGAACCAGGATATGGCTATGAAGTACCAGGTGCAGGCCATACCAACACTGCTCATCTTCAAGGACGGTAAATTAGCCGACCGCAAGGTGGGCGCGCTGCCCAAGAAAGTGCTGGCGGGGGAATTGACCAAATATAACTAAAACATTGAATCAGAGCCAATATACAGCCGTTACTTGCGGCACTTTTCCTCCCTCTCCATCGCCCCGTCCTTTATCCACAAGATACGGTCCATGTATTGCCGGTGCTCCGGTTCGTGGGTGACCATGACAATAGTTTGCCGGCGCTCATCGCAGAGCTGGCGCAGTAATTTCATGACGATCTCCGAGTTCCTGGTATCGAGGTTGGCGCAGGGTTCATCGGCAAAAAGGATCTTTGAGCGGTTGACCAGCGCACGGGCGATGGCCACGCGCTGCTGCTCCCCACCCGACATCTGGCTGATCAGGTGCTTGGCCCGCTTGCCCAACCCCACCGTTTCCATCATCTCCAGCGCTTCCTTCTCATAATCTTTGGCCGGCGCCCCCAGCATCATCAGTGGTAAGTAGACGTTCTCCAACGCGTTAAGCTCGGGCAGCAGTGCATATTCCTGGAAAACGTAACCCAACTTATTGAGCCGGAAAGAGGTCTTCTGTATCGATGAGAGGGCCAGGACATCTGTCCCGTCCACCACTACCCTGCCTGCAGTGGGGTCGTCTAGCAGCGCCAGCATATGCAGGAGTGTGGATTTACCGGAGCCGCTGGGTCCCATGATACCCACAAACTCCCCCTCTTCAATGACCAGGTCAACGCCTTTGAGGGCCTCCACCGGCACTTCTCCTCCAAATGTTTTCCGCAATCCTGCCGCTTCGATAATGCCCATTGTCTTATCCCCAGATAGCCTTGATGATATTTTGACGCGTAACCATCCACGATGGGATGAAGCCCGAAACCATGCTGACCACAATCATGCTGACAATACCAAATACCATATCCTGCCTGACCAGCACCAGGCTGACCATGCCGATGGGCATGGGGAGGGGATTCTGAATAAAGTACGGTATCAGGAAAGCGTGGATTATGATCTCCCCGGCGATAATACCCAGCGAGGCATAGAATGCTGCCTGAAATACATAGGACATAACTATAATCCGCTCTTTCATGCCGATGGCCTTGAGGATCCCTATCTGCCTGCGCCGGTTGATGGTAGCGATAAAGATAACGATGAAAATGGTAACTCCGGCAACCAGCAGGCCAATTGTCGTACTATTCCTTTGATGATATCAAATGTCTGCGTCAACCCGCTGATATAGCCGATGAAATCCATCCAGACGTTGATCTGCTCCTTCTCAATGCCCATCGTGCGCAGGCGGTCGATATAAACCCTTTCCGGCACCGAGCCGTCGGTTTTAATCAGCACTTCCGAAGCCCGGTTGTGGATGCCCAGGACCGACTCCATCTCCTTCTCGGTCACAAAGACGTTGAGATCAGCCAGCGGGAAATATGTATTATAGATTCCCTTAATTTTGTAAGTGCGCTGAACGCCGTTACCGTAGGCAACCGTGACCTCATCTCCCACCCGGGCTCCTTTAAGCGAGGATATCTGGAAGTTGGCGCCATAACCTCCTGATATCTCCTTGCCCATGATTATCTGGTCACGGTCATTCTCATCAAGGTACCTGCCGGCTACCATGTAATTCTGCAGATTGGTCACCTTGACCTCTTCGTCAGGGTTAATGGACTTAATATTCCAGGCTTTCTCCCGCACGTCCAGGTTATCCTTCTCAGGGTCATATCTTATCACGCCCGACTGGGCATAGCGTGAACTGCAGCTCACCACGCCCGGCAGGGTATTTATCCTGGTCTTTAACTGCTGAACCTGTGTTACATATTTCTCGTCCACGGCCGGCAATATGACGACGTTGGATACGTAGTTTTCCTGGGCCTGCTGGTAGGCTTTGCTTATCGCGCCATTCATGATGGAGGACGTGAATATGATGTTGATAAAGGCCAGGGTGGTAACAAGGATGGTGAGAATGAGGGTGTACTTGTTGCCCCGCGTGATAGCTTTGTAGACCAGAAATATGGCGACCCTTAAATCATTGGGGAGGTCTTTAAGCTTGGATATCTTCATTTTGGCCACTGCGGGTAATGATAAATTGCCACCTACAACAAGTCAATCTATGCAGGCCAACCTATCGCTCTTCTTTGATAGCCTGGTAAAGCTGGACTTCAAAGATGCTATTTACTACAATGGGGCTGATAGTTCACAAATGAAAATGGCCGCCGAGTTTTGCACAGGAGGAATCCGATGAACGGGTCGCCAGCAGACGAAGGAACCCCTGTTTACACCAGGCCTTCCGAGATACTTAAATACCTTATTCGCCACAACACGGTCAACCCGCCCGGCAACGAGGCAGCCTGCATTAACTACATCAAAGGCCTGCTGGACTGGGCCGGCGTACAGAACACTGTGTTGGCCATGGATCCCTCCCGCCCCAACCTCATAGCCAGGGTGCCTGGCCGCGGTTCGGCGCCACCCCTCCTGATGTACGGCCATATCGACGTGGTTACCACGGCCAATCAGAAATGGAGGCTTAACCCCTTTGCCGGTGAGGAACTGGACGGTTATGTCTGGGGCCGCGGTGCGCTGGACATGAAAGGCGCTATCGCCATGATGCTGGCAACCATAATGCGCGCCAATATTGAGGGCCTGATTCCTGCCGGCGACGTGATACTGGCCGTGCTGAGCGATGAGGAGAACCGCAGCGCCTGCGGCGCTGAGTTTCTGGTAGGCAGCCATGCTAAGCTTTTCCAGAACGTTAAATATGCAATCGGTGAATTCGGCGGTTATACAACCCATATTCTGCGGCGCCGCTTCTATCCCATAATGGTAGCCGAGAAGCAGGGTTGCGGTTTGCTCGCGACCATACGGGGTGCGGGCGGTCATGGCGCCTGGCCGGTACGCGGTGGCATAATGGCCCGGCTGTCACGCTTCCTGAACGCCCTCGAGCACCGCCTGCCCGTGCATATTACACCGGTCGCCAAAGAGCAGGTGCGCTATACAGCAGAGGGGCTGCCCAGTCCTCTCAAGCAAACCGTTATGCAGTTGCTTATCCCGGCCCTGACCAACTCCGTACTCGATACGCTTGGCTCGCAGGTGAGGATGTTCGACCCCATCCTGCATAATACAGCCGCCGCCACCGGCATCCGCGCCGGCGAGAGTTTTAACCAGATCCCGGGCCAGATTTCCATCGACCTTGATTGCCGCCTGCTGCCGGGCTTTGCCCCTGACGATATCATAACGGAGCTCAAATCACTGGCGGGCAGCGATATTGAGTATGAGCAGTTATATTTCGGTGGCGGCATGCCCGAGGTGGATATGGGGCTATATAACACGCTGGCATACATATTAAGAGAAAGCGACCCGGGCAGCACACCCACTCCCATGCTCTTCCCGGCTGTCACCGACGCCCGGCTCTTCGCAAGGCTGAGCATTCAGACATATGGCTTCACCCCGCTTAAATTACCTGCCGATATTAATTTCGAGAGCCTCTTCCATGCCGCCGATGAACGTGTGCCTGTGAAGGCGCTGGAGTTCGGTACGGAGGCATTGTTTAAACTGCTGCAACGGTTTGGGGAGTAGCCCTCCTGCTGCCCGGTCAGCATACGCTGATGACCTTGTGACATAAATCATGGCAGACAGGCTGCTTCATTCCTATAATTACTGAGTGATTAGTCCATTTAAGTGTCCCGGTTCGTTCGGCAGCGGCACACCGGCCATCAAAATCAGGAGATGCCCGCGCTGTGGCGGTGAGGTGGAGCTGTTTTCCGTCGATATGAAGGTAGATTGCCCGTCCTGCGGGCAACCTGTTTTCAACAATATCAACTCCTGCGCGGAATATTGCAGGTACGCCGAACAGTGCCTTGGCACGGATATGTATAAGAAACTTAAGAAATAAAATCAGAGGAGGTCCGGCAATGGGTAAGATTGAGATGAGGGTCAAACGCAAGATAGTTCAAATCGATGAGGATAAATGCGACGGCTGCGGGCTGTGCATCATTTCATGCGCCGAGGGGGCTCTGCAGATAAAAGACGGCAAGGCGCGCCTTGTCTCTGATAAATATTGCGACAGCCTGGGCGCCTGCCTGGGCGAATGCCCGCAGGACGCAATCTCCATTATCGAAAGGGAAGGGGAACCCTTCGATGAGAAAGCCGTGGAAAAGCACCTGGCCAGCCAGTCTGCGGTGACACCGGACAAAGCCTGCGGTTGCCCTTCGGCTGCCGCACTTCAATTTGAAAAGAAGGACACTTTGCCCTGTGGCTGCCCGTCCTCCACGGTGGCGCAATTCAAGGCAACGGCAAAAGAAGGAGCACCCCTACCGTCAGGGAGTCAACCATCAGAGTTGGCCCACTGGCCGGTTCAGCTTACCCTGGTGCCGCCCAAAGCACCCTTCCTGCAGGGCGCGGACGTGCTTCTGGCGGCCGATTGCACTGCCTTCGCCAGCGGGGCATTTCACCTTGATTTCCTGAAAAACCGCGCGCTGCTGGTGGCCTGTCCCAAGCTGGATAACTATGAAGCGCACCTGGCCAAGCTCACCGAGATATTAAGCCAGTCAGATGTTAGAAGCATGACCGTCCTGCGCATGGAAGTGCCCTGCTGCGCGGGCTTGACCCGTATGGCCATGCAGGCTATGCTATCCAGCAATAAAGACATCCCCTTCAAGGAGGTCATCCTGACCACCAGGGGCGAGGTCAAAGGTTGATTTAAGGAGGTTCCGGCAATGGAAGCGGAACGCATTTCATACCACAGTTCGGTCCGCACCGTCTATAACCGTATAAAGAAGGACGGCATGACCAATATCTGGGACCGTTACGAAGCCCAGGCTTTGGGCAGCAGCCCCGATCAGCGCTGTCCGTTCTGCCAGGAGGGCAGGCGCTGCGACCTCTGTTCCAACGGCCCCTGCCGCGCCGATGCCTCCAAAGATAAGCGCGGAGTCTGCGGCATCACCGCCGATGGCATGGCCATGCGCATGATGCTGCTGCGCAACGTTATGGGCGCATCCACTTATCATTACCACGCCGAGCAAACATTGAAGACACTCAAGGCCACGGCGCGCGACCAGACACCCTTTGAAATAGTCGAAGGCAAGAAGCTCAAATCGTTCGCCAAACGGTTGGGCATCAGCGTCACAGGTTCATATAAACGTATGGCTTTGAGGTTGTGCAAGTTCGTGGAGGAGGATTTCAACCGCAAGTACGACCAGCCCAGCCATATCGTTGAAGCGCTGGCGCCTAAAGAGCGCAAGGATACCTGGCGGAAGCTGGGAATCTTCCCCGGCGGCATCTATGGCGAGATGATGTTCTCCACCAGTTCCTGCCTTACCAACGTGGACGGCTATTACCGGAGCCTGGCTCTCAAGGCCATGAGGCTGGGGATCGCCACGGTCTACCAGAGCCAGATAATCAACGAATATTGCCAGGACATCATGTTCGGCATCCCCCACCTGCACAATATGCGCGTCGACCTGGGTGTGCTCGACCCCGATTACATTAACGCCCTGCCCAACGGTCATGAACCCTTCCTCGGCTTTGCCATGGTGCAGCTTGCGCGCACCCCTGAGTGGCAGGATAAAGCTAAAGCTGCCGGCGCCAGGGGCCTGCGCGTCATCGCCAATATCGAGGCCGGCCAGGAGATGATACAGCGCTGGCAGATGGACGATGCCTTCTGGGGCTTCACCGGCAACTGGATTTCGCAGGAGGCCGTGCTGGCCTCAGGCTGCGTGGACCTCTTTGCCTGTGATATGAATTGCTCCATGCCGGTCGATCCGGCCTATGCCGAGAGATATAAATTCAAGCTCATTCCTGTAAGCGAACTGGTCGCTTTCGAGGGTATCGGCGACCGCATAAATTACCTTCCTGAAAAAGCCGGGAAGCAGGCGGGCGACCTGTTAAATATGGCCATCGCGAACTATAAGGAGCGCAGCACAACGGTTGAGCCCGTCACCGGGCTGCCGGTGACAGAAGCGGTGGTCGGCTTCTCCACCGAGAGCATACTGGAGGCGCTGGGCGGCACGCTCACACCCCTGTTGGATGCCATCAAGAAAGGCGCCATCCGCGGCGTGGCCGGGCTGGTATCCTGTACCACACTGCGCGACCACGGCAACGACAGCCACAGCGTGGCGGTGGCCAAAGAGCTGATCAAGCGGGATATACTGGTGCTTTCCATGGGCTGTGGCAACGCCGCCATGCAGGTAGCCGGGCTGTGTTCACCTGAAGCCAGTGACCTGGCCGGTCCCGGTCTCAAGGGTCTTTGCCGGGCGCTCGGCATACCGCCGATTTTGAGCTTCGGCACGTGCACCGATACCGGCAGGCTGGCCGATTTGCTGGCCGCCATCTCCAAAGAACTGGGCAACGTGCCCGTCACCGATTTGCCGGTGGCAGCGGTAGCACCAGAATACATGGAGCAGAAGGCTACCATCGATGCCATCTTCGCGCTGGCCTTCGGCCTGTACACCTACGTCAACCCTGTCCCCACCGTCACAGGAGGACCGCAATTAGTCAAGCTGCTCACCGAGGATCTGCCGGGCGTGACAGGCGGGCTGCTCAGCGTGGAGAAGGACGCTGTCAAGGCCGTGGACGGCATCGCTGCAGCCATTGAGGAGAGGCGGAAGAGGCTGGGGATCTGATTTATAGTTGGCCGTTAATACGTTTTGTTATATAACGATGGTATAATTGTCTTGTTAAAGACACTAGAAGGAACGAGAGTCCAGTATGCAGAAAGTATTTGAAGCAACCATTGAGAAAAGGGATAAGTGCTACATAGGCTGGATTGACGAGGTACCGGGAGCTTTCAGCCAGGGTAAGACGATTAAAGAGGTGGAGGAAAACCTGGCTGAAGCAGTCCTGCTGGTGCTTGAGGCTGAGCGTGAACTGAAAAACAAGGACATTGGAAGCAAGACTTACAGGAAAAAGATCAGGGTCCAGATTTAACCATGAAAAGAAAGGCCCTCATCAAGCACCTCCTTGATGAAGGCTGCAAGTTACATCGCGAAGGCGCCAGGCATTCCCTCTATATCAATATAATCAAAGGCCGTTTTGCTACAGTTCCTCGTCATGCCGAAATAGAGGCCAAAATTACCAGGAAAATCTGTCAGCAGTTAGGAATCGCGATTCCAACAAGCTTATCTTAGTATGAGATCAGATACGTTGTGTTATACTCTGACAAAAAGAGGTTGAGATGTTCCAAAACCGCAACCTTCCTCTTGCTCTTCTTATATTAATTCATCTGGTCATACCCCTGGGACTAATTTTGTGGCTCTGGTTCGGCCACTCTGCCAGCCAGTTCGATTGGATGGTGGCTGCTGTATTAACCGGGACCTTTGTCTTACTGATTTATTTCATTGGTTTCTGGCGCTATCTCAGCATCTATCTTAGCTATTTATGGATCGTTCTTTTCATCATTGCCAGCATTGTTTCCTACATGGGAGTGCGTGAGTTACCATTTTTCGTGCAGATGGACATCGTCGTGTGGGTTCGGGTGGGTTTTGACTTGGCCTTTTCACTGGCGTTTATTTTTCTCATCATAGGCGCAATCGGCGCATATTTCTATCCCGTCAAACCAATTGAACTCGCGTTTCCTTTTCGTAATGGTGTCTACTCGATCAACTGGGGTGGTAACGGCGCCGCCAGCCGGTTAATGAACTACCACTACACCGGATCGATGCACGAGAAGGCGGGTGTCAATAAGCCTATGATATATGCTGTGGATATCGAAAAATTGAATATCCTGGGGAGTTCAGCACTGGGTATATTGCCGACTGAACTGGCGAAATATGCTTCTTACCATGAAGATATCCTGGCGCCCTGTGACGGCCAAGTTGTAGCGGTAGTGGATGACCTGCCGAATGAGACCCCTTTCGGCGGCCATTATCCCTATAATGTGGGAAACCACGTCGTCATAATGAATGGCAGCTACCAGGTACTCCTGGGCCATATGCAGAGAGGCAGTATAAAGGCGAAGGCAGGGGACATAGTAAGGACGGGCGATATTATTGGACAGGTGGGTAACTCGGGAATGACCGACGCGCCGCATACACATGTGCATGCAATGAAAGTGACAGGCAAAAATATCTGGCTGGAAGAAGGAGTCCCTATTTATTTCGATGGCAAGAACCCGGTCAAGAATACACTGTTTTTTAAAAAGTAATTGGCTGTTTTGTTAACCTATGCTCTACCCCATTCGCCGGTGTCCGGAATAATCCTTCTTTAAGGATTACCTTCATCAAACTATTAAGATCATCTGCACTCAGGCCGGCAACATTGAACCGTCTTTCTTTGATGACCTGGAACCAAATTAATAAAGAGTCAGCTTACCGCAGATGTGCCATATTTTTCCCTGCCCTGTTCGTACAGGTCTCCCCCATAAATGTCATTTATTACCGTCGCCGGAAAATTCTCTACTTGAAGCACGCGAATTGCCTCGGCGCCCAGATCTTCATAGGCAATGACCTCAGCTTTTTTGATGCTCTTGGCAATCAACGCCCCGGCGCCACCGATAGCAGCAAAGTATACTGCCCTGTATTTTTTCATAGCATCCTTGACCGATTGATTGCGATTACCCTTCCCAATCATGCCTTTCAACCCTTCAGCCATCAGGCGAGGGGCATAAGAGTCCATCCGCCCACTGGTCGTAGGTCCGGCCGGGCCGATGGACCATCCGGGCCTGGCCGGCGCGGGCCCCATGTAATAAATAATTTGATTCCTGATAACAAAGGGCAATTCCTCGCCCTTGTCCAAAGCCTCGACCATCCGCTTATGCGCTGCATCTCGAGCTGAGTAGATAGTACCCGTAATAAGCACCTGGTCTCCGGCCTTAAGCTTTTCGATAGTTTTTCCATCAAGAGGGGTAGTTATATTCCACTTTTTCATTGACATCTCCGCTCCCGTGCCAATCATTAAGAGTGAGTTTTTTCATGATCACAGCACTATTTCCTTATGCCGTGCTACATGACACTGCAAATTTACGGCAAGCGGCATACTGGCTATATGGGTAGGGAAGGTTTCAATATGCACGGCCAGCGCGGTAATTTTGCCTCCGAAACCCTGTGGGCCAATACCCAGGGCATTTACACGTTTTAGCAATTCCTTTTCCAGCGCATTGACTTCAGCATCTGGGTTAGGCTCTCCGATGTTACGTAAAAGAGCTTGTTTAGCGAGTCCCATGGCTTTTTCAGCGGTGCCACCGATCCCGACTCCAACAATCACCGGAGGACAGGGATTGCTGCCCGCCTCATCGACCGCCCGGATAACAGCATCGATGATACCCTTTCGCCCATCGGACGGAGCCAGCATGAAAAGACGGCTCATATTCTCACTGCCGCCACCCTTGGGCATCACGATTATCTTCAGTCTGTCACCGGGGACGATATCAGTATGTATAATCGCCGGTGTATTATCCCGGGTATTAATACGGGAGGAAAAAGGTTGCCGGACCATTGACTTGCGTAAATATCCGTTAGCATATCCCTGGCGTACCCCTTCATTTATCGCAGCATAGAGATCGCCGCCGCTGATATGGACATCCTGACCAACTTCCAGGTATATCACGATCGTTCCACAATCCTGGCAAATGGCAATCTGTTCTTCTTTGGCCAGAATTGCATTTTCGATAATTTGATTTAGCGTTTGACGGCCTATCGGTGAAATCTCAGCTATACAGGCCTGCTTAAGCGCATCAAGAACATCCTCAGGCAAAAAGAAATTGGCCTCCTGAGACAATCTGGAAACAGCCTCAACTATTTCCTTAGTTTCAATAGTTCTCAATTTCTTGCTCCCTTTCCTAACGCAGCGAGCTTACGGCTTTCGCGATACGCTCCATTGCCTCTGCCAGTTGTGACCGCGGGCAGGCGATATTCATCCGCTCGAAGCCGTCCCCGCCGCTGCCGAAGATAAATCCCGGCTCCAGCGCCACCTTAGCGTCCTCTCTGACGAAATTACCAAGCTTTTCGGGCGGAAGTCCGCAGCCGCGGAAATCCAGCCAGAGCAGGTAGGTGCCCTGCGGCGGAGACACCCACAGGCCGGGCAGGTTTTGGGCAGCGAATGCCTTCAGGTAGGCTATATTGCCCTCAAGGTACTCGAGCAACCCGGAAAGCCAGGGTTCGCCATAGCGGTAGGCGGCCCCGGTGGCGGCCAGCCCGAACATGCTGGGTGAAGGGAAACCACAACTGTGCAGGTTGTCTTTGAACTTTGTACGCAGCTCGGGATTGGGAATAATGATGTTGGAGGTCTGCAGGCCAGGCAGGTTGAAGGTCTTGCTGGCCGCCGTGCAAGTCACCGAATTGGCCGCAAACTCCTCAGAAAGCATGGCGAAGGGCACGTGTTTATATCCGCTGTATATAATGTCGCCGTGTATCTCGTCTGCCACCACCAGGATGTTTTTGCTCAGGCACAGCCGTCCCAGTTGCCTGAGTTCTTCCTCTTGCCAAACCCGGCTGATGGGGTTATGCGGGTTGCAGAGAATGATCATTTTGGTGCGCGGGGTTATCTTCGCCTCCAGCCCGGCCAGGTCCATGTAATATCCGCTGCTCTCCCGCCGCAACGGATTCTCCAGAATCTCCCGCCCGTTTAACTTGATGGCATCGAAGAAGGGGTAATAGACGGGCGTCTGCACGATCACCTGGTCGCCCGGCTCGGAGAAGGTGCGCACCAGCATGTGCAGGGCCGGCACAACGCCCGGGGAGAAGGCCATCCAATCCTTTTCAATCTTCCAGCCATGGCGTTTGTTCATCCAGTTGATGACAGCATCGTAATAAGACATGGGCACGCCTGCGTAGCCATAAATCCCGTGTTCCGCCACCCTGCTGACAGCGGCTACCACCTCGGGCGGCGCTTTGAAATCCATGTCGGCCACCCACATGGGGACCAGGTCGTCGGCCTGGAAATACTTGCCCATGAAATCCCACTTGATGCAGCCGGAACCCCGGCGGTCGATGATGCTATCGAAATCGCAGCCCATTTATCTCTTCACTTCCCGCGATGCAGATTGCTTCGTCGCCTGCGGGCTTCTCGCAATGACATTTTTTAGGGAGGATCCTGCTCGGAATTGCATCCTATCCCTCGGCCAGCGACCTGCGCAGTTCCAGGATCATATCCGGTACGTCGATCTTCATCGGGCACCTGACCTTGCACCTCCCGCAGGTCAGGCAGGTATAGGCCATGGAGGAGGCCTTCTCCATGTTTTTAGTCACTTCTTTAGCCCAGACGGCGCCGATGCCGGCGAAGTATTTGTCTCCGAAGTAGCCGGCAGTCAGACCGAAAACCGGACACTCGTAAAGGCAACCACCGCAGCGCAGGCAGTAGAGCGCCTGCCGCAACACCGGGTCTTTCGCAAGTTGCGTTCGGCCGTCATCCAGAAAGATAACGTGGAACTCCTTGGGGCCATGAACACCATATGTGGTCACTTTCTCGATATCGCCCGTCTTGCTGGGTCCGGATATCATGCTGACGTAAGAGGGAACGGTATAGTTGGCATACCTCCAGGTAACCTCGGAGACCTTGAAGGCGTCTTCAAGCGTCGGCACCAGCTTTTCCATGCCGACCAGGGCTATATGCATGGGCGGGGCGCCGGTGGCCAGGCGGATATTTCCCTCGTTCTCGATGAGGAACAGCGTGCCGGTATCGGCAGCCACTACGTTGGCACTGCTGATGCCCACGTCCGCTTTAAAGAATTTCTCCCTGAGCAGTTCGCGCGCCGTCGCCACCAGTTTATCTATATCCGCCGGCAATGCCTGGCCGGTGATCTCCGAAAAAAGCCGGGCCACGTCCTCCCGCGGCACATGTATGGCGGGGGAGAGGATATGCATGGGACGCTGCCCGAGCTTCTGTATTATGAATTCCCCCAGGTCAGTCTCATAAACCTCGTTGCCCGCCTTCTCGAGGTGTTCCCTCAGTTCCACTTCCTCGGCGGTCATGCTCTTGGCCTTGACAACCAGCTTACCCGCTCCTACCAGTACACCAATTATGTTCAGTGCCTCTTCGGCCGTCCTGGCAATGTAATATTTCCCCTTGTTCTCCTCGATATTCTGCCCGGCCTTTACGGCCAGCTCCGCCATATGCTGAACAGCATTTTCCTTGATCAGCCTGACATCTTCGGCCATCTTTACAGTATGGGGAAATTTCTTAAGAGCATTATTTGTGTTCACCCGGTAGCTCTTAATGGCCCGGGCAAGGGCCAGGCGGATGCGTCCGCTCCCGGCGGCATCCCGCAATTCTTTCCTGTAATCCTTCGATATAGACATCTTATTCGTTCCGGTCATTGCGAGGCGCGGAGCGCCGCGGCAATCTCCCTGTAAGGAGGTTGCCCCGTAACGCGCAGAAGATTGCTTCGTCGCAAGCTCCTCGCAATGACGAATCAAAGGCAAAGGGAATGGTTTCGCTACCCACGCAAAAACGTGCTTCTTTTGTGTTCATTTCTGCACAATCGACCTTGCCAGCAAGCTGGCCAGGTCCATAACCTCGATGTTATCCTTTTTCAATTCTTTCAGCCCGCTTTTAAGCTGCATCAGGCAGCCGGGGCACTGCGTGGTTATTATATCGGCCCCGGTTTCCGCCAGCTCATTTACCCTGCCCACGGCCAGTGTCTGGCTCATATCGGGGAAGACGACCTCAAATCCACCGCCCCCGCCGCAGCAGGTTGACCACTCGCCGGCCGTCCATTCCGGCTCAACCAGTTCGACGTTCTCGACTGCTTTTAACACCTGCCGGGGCTGGTCAAGGATGCCCATATAGCGGCCCAACTGGCAAGGGTCATGATAGGCTATTTTCACCTTCCGTGGGTATTTGAACTGACCCTGTTTGACCTTCTCAGCCACAACCTCGATGAAATGCCTGACCTCAATATCATAACCGGGGATACACCCGGCAAACAGTTTGCGCAGCGCATGGGTGCAGGATGGAACAATGCCGATGATCTTTTTCACACCATGCGCCTGCAATTTTGCATAAGCCTTTCCGGCATTAGCGGCGAACTCTTTTTGCAGGCCCATGTGGTAAAGCGGGGCGCCGCAGCACGGTTCATCGCTGCCGAGGTAGCCGGGCTCGATGCCCAGCGATTTAAGCACCTTGACCGCATCGCGCAAAACGTCGGCATCGCTGCCGTTGCTCCGCGACATAACTTTAGTGTAAATCCCGGCCACGTCGATGCCCAGCTTCTTCGGTACTCCCGCCAGAACGACCGGCAATCCTGGGTCGATGGACATACGGTCGGTAGTCCTGACCAGCGTCACCAGCGTTTCAAGCATCGACGAGTACTGGTAACCGCAGCCGGCGAAAAATATGGTGGTATTGTCCCCGGAGAACTCCATCCCATCCGCCCACCTTGCTTTGGCTCCGCTGGGCAAACCGAGGATATTGTCTTTGCCGTTAATGTTATCAGCAATATAGGCCAGCCCTACCGGCACCAGCCTGCGCGCGCGATCACTCATTGTCTTTTATCATCCTGCCTGTATAAACCGCTATATTGTAGCAAGAATCAGCCTGTGCTTTTTCACCAGTTATGGCTGTAAGAGCAGCAGGAGTCCTGCAATGAAGAGCAGCGCATAAATGAGCACCTTGAAAGGCAGCATCTGGAATTTCATACGGCTGCCGAAGAAAATCCCCAATATCAGGCCCGGCAGCACGATACCCGTAGTGGTAATCGTGGTGATGTTGATTTGCCCGATGGAATAAAGGTTGATGACCAGCATAACCGCCAGTATCAGCCAGAGCATCGAGACGGTCGCCCTGAACTCGGCAGGCTCCTTCAACTCGCGGCTGGAGTAGTAGACAATGAGCGGGGCGCCCAGGGCATAAATGCCGTGGAAGATACCTCCCATTATCAATATAGGCCATCCCAGGTAGCGGGGCAGGCTGCCGCCCGCCGCGCGCGTCCTGTAGATCATTATTATCTCAAGCAATGAAGCGGCCATGACGAAAATGCCGAGCAGGATGATAAGTTGCCGGTAGTCGGCTACCAGCGTTCTGTAATAAATGCCGATGGCCATCCCCACAACCACCGCCGGAAGTATATGTAAAAGAAGCACCCTCCACCGGATATACTTGAACCAACGCACTACCAGCCAAAGGCTTTGCAGCAGCCCGAGGATAACCAGGACCGGCAGCATCGTATCCAGCGGGAAAATGTAGATCCCCAACGCCAGCGTGATAATAGTAGCGCCGAAACCCAGCACCGTCTCGACGGTGTGGGCAAAAACGAGCACCAGTATCAGCAGGAAAACGCGTATTAAGATAGGTTCCATGTCGCTCTCAAGCCATCAGCCGGCCTTTGGCAGCCGGCTGATTATAACCGAACGATTTTAGCATGTCAGCAGTAAGCTGTCATGCCGTCATATACCAGATTGCCCCGTAGGGACGCCCTTTCAGGCACGCCCGCAACGGGCGGGTTTAAAAACCCACCCCTACTTTTTGGCCGGCCCCAGGCCTTTGCGTTCCAGCCAGGCATCTTCCGCGTGCAGGTAGCCGAGGATGGCCTTCTCGCTCACGAAGCGGATGGGCTCCGGCGGCCATTTGAAGACCTTGCGGTTGACCGGGAAGCATTCCGTCCATTCCGACTTGCGCTCCAGCAGCAGGTCGGCCATCACCTCGCCGTTGAGGTGGGTGAGAGAAACACCGTGCCCCATGCAGCCCAGGCTGTAAACAGCCCGCTTGTCATCCAGGTACCCCAGGGCCGGAACCATATCCATCGGCACGGAGACCGGGCCGCCCCAGCGGTGCGTTATCTTCAAACCCTTGAGGCACGGGTAGAAATCAACGATGTCTTTCTCAAGCTGGGCAAAAATCCTGGGGTCCATATCCTTATCCATGTTAGCACCGTAGGTCAGGGCGATATCGCGGCCGCCCATCAGCAGGCGGTTATCCGGTGTGAGACGGTAGTAATGCACCATGTTGCGGTAGTCCTCGATGCCCTCGCGCCCCTTCCAGCCCATCTCATCCATCTGCGCTTTGCTGAGCGGCTCGCTGAGAACGATATAGGTCCAGACGGGCTGCTGCATGGCATTAAGGCCGGGAATAGCCAGAGAGTAGGCATTGGTAGCCAGCACTATCTTATCCGCGCTGACCGTGGCTTTGGGCGTCTTGAGAGTGAAACCCTGCGGCGACCTCTTGATCTCCATCACAGGCGTCCGCTCATAAACCTCCGCGCCGTACTTCACAGCTACCCGCTTCATCTCACGGGCCAACTTGGCAGGGTTGACCAGCGCGCAGCGCGGCTCCCACCAGGCGCCCAGGTAAACGGGTGATTTTACCCGTTTCTGCACCTCGTCCGCCTCGATCCAGTCCACACCGGTCAATCCCAGCTCCTTCACCAGGTGCACCTCTTCGCTGATACGCTTGACGTAAGCCGGTGTCGTAGCAATGCGCAGGAAGCCCGGCCTTTCGTAGTCACATTCCAGCTTATGCTCCGCTACAAGCTCTCCCACTATATCGACCGCCCTCTCCATGTAGTGATGGGACTGTTTGGTCTTCTCGGCGCCGAATAGCATCTTGGTGATGGACATCATCAATCCAAAGGTAGTCATGGCAAAACCCGCGTTACGCCCCGATGCACCCCAGCCGATGACCCACCCCTCCAGTACGGCTACTTTGAGTGAAGGTTGCGCCTTTTTCAGGTAATACGCTGTGGCAATTCCTGCGAAACCGCCCCCAGCGATAGCCACGTCACATTTGAGGTCGCCTTCCAGAGGGGGGTTTTCCCTGTACGCTCCCGAGTTGCCCAGCCAGAAACTTTTCTCTGCATAATCTTCAGCCATCTCGCCTCCTT
>CAIMUM010000035.1 GCA_903844685.1 uncultured Dehalococcoidia bacterium | reverse complement strand
CTCTTTGCCGTAGTGCTCAGCCAGCGACTGGTTGGCCTTGGCCTTGCCGTCGCAGTAATATGAAGATGACAGCATCAGGTCCGCCTTCGGTGTGTAACCGAGCATGGAACACCCCACAGCCAGCCGGTGGAATGAGCAAATATCTGTCGAATAACCCGCTTCCTCGGCCCGGTTCATTATCTCCACGGCCCTGTCGGCATCGAACATGGGCAGCAGGTTGGTAAAAATCTCGAAATCGAAGGGCACCACGTCAAAAGCCGCCAGCAGCTCCATCGGGAAGGAGTAAAATGAAGTCCATACGACTTTAGCGTCCTCCCGGAAGGCCTCTATAAAAGTTGATGCTAACTGGATATTCATCATGGTCCAGGCGCGCGGCTTTTGCTGATAAGCAGCTTCCAGGCCGTTCTTCATTTCTTCGTAGTATTTTTTCAGCATATCTTTATCCCTCAACTCAATATTTCGATGAAGGCTTCCACACGTGTCCTGAGCCTGCCGCTAACACTGAATAGATAATCGTTCTCAACGAAGAGCACGGGCGTGCCGGCCGCCGTGAAGTTCCTCACCAGGTAGGGGATATCGTTCAATACCTGGTCGCAATATTTCAGCGATGTCAGCAGTACACCGTCTATTGAGTATTCTTTAACTTTACTGCTAAGCCGGGCGTATATCTCAGCCGGCGTGGCGGCCCTTGAGCAGCGCGGCTCACCAAGGTATGCTGCTGCCAGCGCCCCGTATATATCATGCGCATTTTCATCCACTGTGCGTTCAAAATACCTCGAAGCCGTGCACAGGTCTGCAAAAGGTACTTCCGCTCCGGCGCCCTCGATGATGTCAAAAAGGCCGGGCCGGTCCATCACGTTGCCGCTTACCAGTATGCGAGGCTTTTTGCGGCCCTGCCCCGGTCCGGCCTGCCTTTTAGCATTTTCTTTTGCGGACTTCAGTCTGCCCGTGGTATCCTGCCCGTTCCCCGAGAGCACTTCAAGGCCGAGCCCAAAAAGTTCGCTCCCTTTGATCGGCAGCGGCGATTTACTCTGCATGGCATAAAGTTCCTGCATCACGCGCCTTGTATTATTCGCGGCCTTTACGGCGTCAGATAGGGCACTATCCTTAATTTCAACACCCGCCTTCTTCCCCAACTGGATGGCAAAAGAACGCAACTGCGAGGCGTAGTACTCGACCGCCAGGTCATCGCAGTTCTTGGGCGCCTCGAGCATATAGACAAAATCGTGTGGAACGTATGCTTTCCAGGCGTCGTACAGCCGGCGCATGCAGTCGCAGGAGCGTGAAAATACCACCCCGTCGCAGGCGGCCTCACCACCGTCCAACCCGTCTGCAAACAGGCTCTTGACGTAGGGACACATATTGGGGTACATATAGGCATCGGCTGCCGCCGTCGTTTCCGCCTTTCCCTTTACCCGCACCGGCCTTAGTCCAGCTGCCGTGATGATCTCCACCGGCACCAGTGAGCAGAAATATCCGATCGTTTTAAATGCTCCCGGCATGTTGCACCTCTCGCTGCTTATTTTCACCAATGCTCTGCTATCTGTCAACAGTATCCTTATAGTACCGTCAGTACTTGTTGTGCGCAAGCATCGTACTCCTGGTATGTGCTATTAGACCGCCTCACAGAAATTATGTAATATTAGATTATACACTTGAATATTATTGAACATGGAGGGGAGGCACACAGCAAAATGAGGGCATTGGAGGCTATGGCAATGGCAGCGATGCTTGTCCCTGTGCTTGCTGTGGCGTGATTGTGATTGAAGGGGCTTATAACAGTGAAAAATAAGGTCACCCAAGGCAACCTGTCTTCGGGTCTACTCATATTGATTTTCGTGATACTGGCTACCGGCATCCTCATCACGGGATACTTCCTCTACACTTATTACGCAAAAAGCTACAGGACACAGGTCGAACAGCAGCTTTCCACTATTGCAGACCTGAAAGTCGGAGAGCTGGTGCAATGGAGAAAAGAGCGCCTGTCGGACGCTAACCAATTATATAAAAACCCCGCCTTCTCCAGCCTGGTGCAGCGCTATTTCGAGCATCCTGACGACGTGAATGCGCAGGAACAACTGAGGTCGTGGCTTGCCCACTTCCAGGCATACGATCAATATGCAAGGATCTTCCTGCTGGATACCCAGGGAGCTGCCCGGATTAGTGTTCCCCACACAGCCGAGACGGTCCCCCACCATATACCACAGGATGCTAACAAGGTTCTGCAATCTGATAAAGTGACTCTTCTGGATTTGGACCGCGATGAAGATACTCCGCAACCCCACATGGTAATCCTCACTCCTATTTTCAGACAAACAGATACCGATGTCCCGCTGGGTGTCGTGGTTATGCGTATTGACCCCTACCAGTATCTCTATCCCTTGATACAGAGCTGGCCTACGCCCAGCACGACGGCTGAGACACTGCTCGTACGGCGGGACGGCAATGATGCTCTATTTCTCAATGACCTCAGGTTTCAGAAGGACACTGCGCTCAAACTGCATACTTCACTGGATAATATTAAAATGCCTGCCGTCCAGGCCGCTCTTGGGCATGAGGGAATTATGGAAGGCATAGATTACCGCGATGTACCGGTGATAGCCGATGTACGTCATATCCCCGATTCTCCCTGGTTCATGGTTGCCCGCATAGATATCTCGGAGGTGTACGCGCCCCTGACACAGATACTCTGGTTGATCATAGCCTTGGTCAGCGCGCTGTTGATTGTCGCCGGAGCCGGTGTGAGCCTGGTCTGGAGGCAGCAAAATATCCGCGTTTATAAAGAGCGGGCTGAGATTGTGGAAGCGCTGCAGGAGAGCGAGTTACGGTACCGCGATCTGGTCAATTTTAGCAAAAATGGCGTGGCTATTTACGAGGCCGCGGCGGACGGCGAAGATTTCATCTTCACGGATTTCAACCGCGCTGCCGAAAGCATAGATAATGTTAAGAAGGAAGACATCATCGGCAAAAGCGTCCTCCAGACCTTCCCGGGCGTAAAGGAGTTCGGCCTTTTTGAGGTCTTCCAGAAAGTGTGGCGCACGGGGGTGCCCGAGCGTCATCCCATTACACTGTATCATGACAAAAGGATAAGCGGCTG
>CAIMUM010000034.1 GCA_903844685.1 uncultured Dehalococcoidia bacterium | reverse complement strand
GCCATCTCGCGCATCGAACTGCTGGCTTTCCGCACCACTTTCGACCTGGAAAAACGCGCCGGGCTTATCCCTGTAAATATATCAATGATCAGGAAGCAGGACCTGCAAAAGGCCCTGCGCCTGATGAAACCGGTCATCTCCGCGCACCTTTGCGTAAGCGGTCTGGTGGTTATCGGAAGGCAGCGTGAGAAGATAGGCGACTTGATCGTACCTGATGGCAAGGTGGTCATCGGCACAGTCTGCAGCATAGTGGTCAATGGTACCCTGCTCAAGGCCGGCGTGCCGATGAATTCCAAGTTCGGCGGGCTGCTGCAAATGTCCGAAGGCAAGCCATTGCGCTTCGTAGAATTGATAAATTACGCTGGGTGCTCACTGGATCCTTCCGAGATTTTTATCAAGGCAGGGATGACTTCAGTGGGCCAGGCAGTCAGGAGAGGCGACGGCAATATACTGGCCAACTTCCGCGAGATACCCTCGATGTGCCGCTCCATAGCACACGACGTTATCAGCAAGCTGGCCCTGGCCAAATTGAACGGGGTACTGCTGGTCGGAAACGTCAGCGAGCCTATCTGTGAGATACCCATGGAGCTTAACCGTGTGGGGATGGTACTGGTCGGCGGGCTCAACCCCATCGCGGCTGTCGCCGAAGCTGGCATCGAGGTTGAATCACATGCCATGAGCACAGTGGTTGACTACAAGGAATTCGTTGATTTTGAGGAGTTGATGGTGTGAAAAGCGAGGTATCCAATAACGGGGAATAAGGAATACCTGAAAAACAGGGGCATCCCGGTAAAGCCGCTACCAAAATAGGTCACCCTAAATTTTATATTAAAAAAGAGGAGGAAAAATGACCCAGATCAACCCATTCGAAACCGTTAGAAAGCAGGTAGACAAGTGTGCGCGCATCATGAAATTGGACCCGGACGTAACCGATGTCCTTAAAAACCCGATGCGCGAGCTCCACGTATCCCTACCCGTCCGCATGGATAACGGCACCGTCAAGCTTTTTCACGGTTACCGCGTGCAATACAATGATGCCAAGGGCCCGACCAAGGGCGGAATACGCTTCCACCCGGATGAGACCATTGATACCGTACGAGCGCTGGCAGCCTGGATGACCTGGAAATGCGCCCTTATGGACCTGCCGCTGGGCGGCGCCAAGGGCGGCATCATCTGCAATCCCAAGGAACTTTCCGAAGGCGAACTTGAGCGCCTTAGCAGGGCTTATGCCCGCGCCGTTTACCAGTTCATCGGCCCGGAAAGGGATGTGCCCGCTCCCGACGTTTACACCACACCCCAGATAATGGCCTGGATCATGGATGAATACTCGGCCATGGCCGGCAAATCCCAGTTCGGCGTCATCACCGGCAAACCCCTGGCGCTGGGCGGTTCCCTGGGACGCGGCGATGCCACGGCCAAGGGCGGCATGTACTGCATCCGCGAGGCGGCCAAGGAACTGAAAATCGACCTTTCCAAGGCTACTTTCGCCGTCCAGGGTTACGGCAACGCCGGATACTATGCTGCCAAACTGGCCAAGGAGATGTTCGGTTCGAAGATAGTGGCGGTCTGCGACAGCCAGGGCGGCTGCTACTGCAAAACCGGCATCGATGCCGAAGAGGCGCAGAAGGTCAAGACCAAGACCACCTCGGTGTGCAACCTGAAAGCGGGCGATAAGATCTCCAGCGAAGACATACTTGAGCTTGACGTGGATATTCTAATCCCGTCGGCCATGGAAAACGTCATCACCGAGAAGAACGCGGCCAATATCAAGGCCAAGATGATCGTCGAGCTTGCCAACGGACCGACCACGCCTGAAGCTGACGAGATTCTCTACAAAAAGGGCGTGCATGTCATACCGGACTTCCTGGCCAATGCCGGCGGCGTGACCGTTTCCTACTTCGAGATGGTGCAGAACTTCAATATGTACTACTGGACGGAGAAAGAGGTTTACGAGCGGCTGGATGCCAAGATGACCACCGCCTACCACGCAGTTTACGATACTCACAAGGATTACAAGATCAACATGCGCCAGGCTGCCTATGTCAGGGCCGTAGCGCGCGTCGTGGAAGCCATGAAGCTGCGCGGCTGGGTATAACTCTTTTAATTCCGTTGACCGTAAGACAAAGGGGCGGCCCAATTGGGCCGCCCCTTTCTTGTTACATATTATAGTCCTAATTTACGGCTTTTATTGCGCTATAAATTGCTCAGCCAGCTCGTTTTATTTTTTTTCTCGTACTCTTTCAATGGCTTGTAACGTTTAATAATTTCTTTTATAGCTTCCCCGTTGTCTTTCTTGTTGTGTTCGATCCTGTAAACCTCCACGATCTTATCCTCTTCATCAGATAATTCGAGTTGAACTCTTACTGTCATTTTATTTACCTCCCGTAATTAATACCACAAAATAATAGCAACCTAAACATAGAATAGTTATATAATCGGGATAAAACTTATTAAATATTTATGATATTTGGCTGGACTGCACCCTACGAAAGGAGAACAAACGATACAATACCTGCGGTTACCAGCAACCCTAAAAGAATGACCACCATTCCGCTGAATAAAGCCATAAGCTTATTATCCGTATTAATTGCCTGCATAACATTCATCACCTTCATTTCAATCTCCTTCCAAAATAGATGCTCTTATTTCGAAATATATATGACCGGCATTTAAGGGGTTGCCATAACGACTTGCCAGTAGGCCCATCCCCAGTCGTTCACAGCCTCTAACCTGTACATTTTAGTTTGTCCTGAGGGTATCGTGACCACGGTGCTGCCTGTTGGATTAACAGTACCTACATCGGGCTGTATTACTATCTGTGTGGCGTTTGACACATTCCAGTTAAGTTGCCACGAAGTACCTCCGAGATGACTGGCAGTGAAGTTGATAACAGGATTACTATCAGTAGTTTGTTGCGGTGGCGGCGGCACTGCGACGATAATAATCGCCGATGATCTAATAACGGTACCAGAGGAGTTAATGGCGCTTATGGTATAAACAGTGGATTTAGACGGTGATACTGCCCTGGTCCCCGCAACATTAACCTGGCCTATACCCTGGTCTATACTCACCGATGTAGCTCCGGTAACATTCCATAACAGAGTTGATGTGCCACCGGCATTGATGGTAGCCGGATTATTGCTAAATGCTATGATAACCGGGGGTGTTCCCGCCGGTGGTGTAGTGGTTGGCGGCGGAGTCTGAAATGTGAAACAACCCGGGATGAGAATCAGTAATAGTAATAATGATAGAGAAAAAAAGACGATTTTATTCAATTTATATACCTCCAAAAATATATTATCTATGAAATCGACACGCCCTTAATTTTTGTATTGTTAGCAGTCGCCTTAAACTTTTTACTCGTTATGATATTAGGGCCCACACGTTGTGTAATTTGTCGAATTCGACACAAGATCATTGGGAGTCAAGATGTGGACTCGATACTGACCGGAAGGCAACGCACTCATTTCCACCGGTAATGTTACCCTTTGTGTACCGGCCGCGGAAAATGTGATATTCCAGGTATAACTGTATCCGCCACCCTCGATAGATTCCCAAATGTAAGAAACTATGCCGGGGCCATTGGTAGTGATATTAGCGTAAAGGTTGAAACAACCGGTGCGGTTTGAAGGCTCAGTATTGGCTGTGACACCGGTCACCGAGAATGAGGCCGGAGCAGGGGGCTGGGCTGCAGAGTTTACAGTAGTCATGGCTGAGCTGGTAACGGTACCGGCGGAGTTGGTGGCGCTTATAGTATAAACAGTGGATGTAGCCGGTGAAATTACCTTAATCCCTACAGCATTAACCATACCAATACCCTGGTCTATACTGACCGAGTTAGCTCCAGTAACGCTCCACAATAAGGTTGACGTGCCGCCGCGACTAATCGTAGCCGGATTATTGCTAAAGACTCCAATAACCGGTAGGTTAGAATTGGGTGGCTGAGTTTGAAATGTAAAACAACCTGGGATGAGAAGCAGTAATAATAGTAGCGATAGAGAAAGAATCATAAACCTTTTCAATGTAGTTACCTCCAAAAATATATTGTCTGCGATATGGACACATCATTAACCATATATTGCTGAACGTTGCTTAGTACTTCTTATACGTTACTTTCGATATTCCACCCTCTTTATAT
>CAIMUM010000033.1 GCA_903844685.1 uncultured Dehalococcoidia bacterium | reverse complement strand
GTGATGACCAAGGCCGGCAGCACGGTACCGGAGGACGCGGACATCCAGCTAAAGGAGAGGATGCCCTACGTGAGCCGCGGCGGATTGAAGCTGGCGCATGCCCTGCAGGAATTCGGGATTGATGTGAAGGGACTGGCCTGCCTTGACGTGGGAGCTTCCACGGGGGGATTCACAGACTGCCTGCTGCAACACAGCGCTGAGAGAGTTTATGCCCTCGATGTCGGCTACGGGCAGCTCGATTACAAGCTGAGGCAGGACAGCCGGGTGGTCGTCATGGAGAAGGTCAATGCGCATTATCCATTCGACCTGCCGGGTGAAGTCAGCCTGGCGGTGATGGACGTTTCGTTTATCTCGGTAACCAGTGTTATTCCCAATGTACTTACGCACCTGTCAAAAGAGGGCGAACTGGTGGTCCTTTTCAAACCGCAGTTTGAAGCCGGGAGGGATGAGGTAGGCAAAGGTGGCGTGATCAAGGACCCTGCCGTCCATGCCAGAACAATCAGCCGTTTGGTTATCTGGATGAACAGCAACAGGCTGAAACTCCTCAACCTGGCGGCCTCTCCCATACTGGGCGCGGAGGGCAATAAAGAGTTCCTGGTACACCTGAGGCCGTGGAAGCCATGAAGTTCAGCGGGATAGAGCTGCGCGATCTGGCCATCTGCTGGCTGGCGCTGGGATTCTGTTTTTCGCTGCAGTACCTGATACCCGTCCGCGATATACCGTATCCGCAGTCGCTGGTGCGCTTCGCGGTTTATTTCGGCGTGGCCCTGATAGGCATCGGCACGGGTTTCCTCTTTCACGAACTGGCGCATAAAGGCGTGGCGCAACGCTTCGGCTACCATGCCGAGTTCCGCATGTGGAAGCTGGGACTGCTCATAGCCGTGGCCTCCGCCCTGCTCAGCTTCGGTAAGTTCCTTTTCTTCGCCCCCGGAGCGGTTTATACCTCCACCTATAAAACCCCCGACCCCAGGGAGGAGGGCCTTATCTCAGCCGCCGGCCCGCTAACCAATATAGCGTTGGCGGGCCTTTTCTACCTGATAGCGACGGGAAGCGGTGATGCGGGACTCTGGAGCGTCATAGGCAGCTTCGGGTTCCAGATAAACCTCTGGCTGGCCGCATTCAACCTCGTACCCTTCCCGCCGTTGGACGGCGTCAAGATACTGCGCTGGAACAAGGCTGTATGGATGATGCTGGCCGCGTTGTCATGGGGATTGCTGGCGCTACTAATGTTTGGAGTTATCAAATGATGCGGCATTCGGCGGTTATATTGTGCGCTGATGAAATGATGCTGTCAGGGGAGGTTTTCCTACCTGAGGAGTGCAACAGGATATACCCGGCCGTCTGCATCTGCCACGGCATTCCGGCAGTCCCGTATAACCCGGGGGAGCAAGGCGGCTATCCCGAACTCGCCGCCAGGTTCTGCCAGGCCGGCTTTGTATCGCTGGTCTTCAATTTCCGCGGCTGCGGTCCAAGCCAGGGTAATATCGACATGCTGGACTGGACGCACGACCTGGCAGCGGCTATCGACTTCCTGGCGATGCTGCCCGAGGTGGATAAAAACAGGATTTGCCTGCTCGGGTCGTCGGGTGGGGCGGCCACCTGCGTTTACGCGGCAGCCAGGGACAAGCGCGTACATGCCGTAGCCACTTTCGCCTGCCCGGCTGAGTTCGACTTCATGGCTGGCGGCCAAACGGTTGACTCGCTGATCAGCAGGTTCAGAGAGATAGGGATAATCAAAGACGCGGATTTCCCCCCTTCGGTGGAGAAATGGCTGGAAGGATTCAGAACGGTCGCGCCGATTGAATATATTGACAAGATAGCGCCCAAGCCGCTCCTGCTGGTGCACGGCGACCGGGATGAGGTAGTACCCCTCGCGCATGCCGAGAAGCTATTTGAGAAAGCAGGCCAGCCCAAAGAGCTGGTCATACTGCCCGGCGCCGGGCACAGGCTGCGGCAGGACGAGCGGGCTGTCGACACGGCTATGAAGTGGTTGATAAACGCGGCGGGGTAATAGATAGGCAGCCAGGCAACATTCACCTTTCCCCTCTATCACCACGTATGTGTGCTTGGCTCTCTTACAACGGTTAAGGTCGTGGCTGATACCGGTGGAGCGGTCACCGAGTCGGATGAAACCAACAACTCCCGTACGGAGTTTTGGGGTTGTCCACCTATGCCGTAAGCTCGGGTGTCGTGGGATAGCCTGCCAGTATCTCTCTTGCGGCAGGTTCAGTACTTTGACCGTGACGCAGTAAAAGCCTTATAATCCCAGTGTAATCCGATGCATGATTTGCACGAAAGCTGCGGCATTTTCGGTATCTATGCCCCCGGAGTAGATGTAGCCCGTATAACTTTCTTTGCCCTCTACGCGCTTCAGCACCGCGGGCAGGAGAGCGCCGGCATCGCTACCGCCGAGAGCGGTAAGATCTATATACACACCGCTATGGGCCTGGTTTCACATGTTTTTACCGAGGATGTACTTGTGCGGCTAAAGGGGAATATCGCCATCGGCCACAACCGCTATTCCACCACGGGTTCCAGCGTGGCCTGCAACGCCCAACCGGTACTGGTGGGTACCACGGATACCAGGCTGGCGCTGGGACATAACGGCAACATCACCAACTCGGCAGCTTTGCGGGCCGGGCTTGAGCAGAACGGTTTTGTTTTCAACTCCTCGACCGATTCTGAGGTGATAGCCGACCTTATGCTTTCTTCATCTGAGAAAGAGATCGAGGCCAGGATAAAATATGCCATGCACCGGCTTCAGGGCGCGTACTCCCTGGTCATCATGGCCGATGACAAGCTTTACGGCGTGCGCGACCCCATGGGCGTCAGGCCTCTTTCGCTGGGCAGCATTGACGGCGGCTGGGTCTTGGCGTCTGAGACATGTGCCCTGGACCATATCGGCGCCCAGTTTGTGCGGGAGATAGAGCCGGGTGAGATAGTGACCATTGACGGCAACGGCGTGAGGAGTACACGCATCGAGAGCGAGCGTAAAGCACTGTGCATATTCGAATACATTTATTTCGCCCGGCCTGATAGCGTTCTTAACGGCAAGCTTATCTACTCGACCCGTGAAAATATGGGCGCTATACTGTCGCGCGAGTACCCGGTGGATGCCGATATAGTGTTGGGCATACCGGACTCGGCTACGGCGGCCGGCATTGGCTATGCCCGCGCCTCGGGTATCCCCTACCATGAGGGACTGATCAAGAACCGCTACGTGGGGCGGACCTTTATTGAGCCTGACCAGCGGCTGCGCGAATTGGGCGTGCGGTTGAAATTCAACCCGCTTACGCAGGAGATATCCGGCAAGCGCCTGGTGGTGGTCGACGACAGTATCGTACGCGGCACCACCACGCCCCGCGTTATAAACATGTTACGCAAGGCCGGCGCCAGGGAGGTGCATATGAGGATCTGCGCCCCACCCATACGTTACCCGTGCTTTTTCGGCGTTGACATGGCCACGCGCTGGGAACTGATAGCAGCCCAGAAGACCGTCCCCGAGATAAAAGACGCCATCGGCGCAGATACCCTGGGCTATATCAGCATGGAGGGTTTAATCGAAGCAGTTGGATTGCCCCGTGAGAATTTCTGCGCAGCCTGCTTCACGGGGGAATACCCCATGCCGGTGCAGCTTGAGATGGACAAGCTGCAGTTGGAGACATTGCCCCTTGATACAGCAAGGAGTTTAAGTGAAATCGAAACCTAAGGGAGCTTACGCCCAGGCGGGCGTGGATATATCTGCCGCTGATAAGACCAAGGATCTGATCAAGGACCTGGTGCGCCCGACTTTCGGCCCCGAGGTACTAACGGATATCGGCCATTTCGGCGCGTTCTTTAAACTCAAACAATATAAGGACCCTGTGCTGGTATCCAGTGCCGATGGTGTCGGTACCAAGCTTAAAATCGCCGTCCTGATGGATAAGCACGACACGGTGGGCATGGACCTGGTCAACCACTGCACCAACGATATACTGTGTTGCGGCGCAAGTCCGCTTTTTATGCTCGATTACGTGGGATCGGGCAAGCTGCAGCCTCAGACGGTGGCCGCCCTGGTTGCGGGCCTGGCCGAGGCCTGCAGAGAAGTGGGCTGTGCCCTCATAGGCGGTGAGACTGCCGAGATGCCGGGCATGTACAAGGCTTCTGACTACGATTTTGCGGGCTTCATTGTGGGAGTGGTAGAAAAGGCCAGGGTCATCAGCGGTGAAAATATAGTTAAAGGCGATATTGTGGTGGGGTTGGCCTCCAGCGGCCTGCATACCAACGGGTATTCCCTGGTGCGCAAGGTTTTCGGCATAGACCGTGACGCCATTTCCCTGAAGATGATTTATCCAGAGCTTGGCCGGACCCTTGGCGAAGCATTGCTGCAACCGCACCGCTGCTATTATAATGACCTTAAACCGTTCCTGGACCGGATACATGGGCTGGCCCATATAACAGGGGGTGGCCTGGTGGGTAATATCCCGCGCATCCTGCCGGAAAGTTGCTCAGTTCTGCTCGACCGCTCTTCCTGGCAGGTGCCGTCCATTTTCGAGCTCATTCAAAAAAGGGGCAGCATAAAGGACGAGGAGATGTACCGCGTTTTCAATATGGGCATCGGCATGGTAGCCATCTGCGGGCAGGAAGTTGCTGATAAGATGTTATCTGCTATGGGGGATGCCCGGCAGATAGGCAAGATAGTCAAGGCCAATGGCAGCGAAAGAGTGATAATACGGTAAAGGGGTGTTCTATGCGTGCTATCCTGAGCGTATCCGACAAGGCCGGCCTGGTCGATTTCGCCCGGCAGTTGCAGGATTTGAAGGTGGAGATCTTCAGCACCGGCGGCACTAAAAAGTCGCTGGTAGCTGCCGGACTGGCTGTGCACGGCATATCGGATATCACGGGATTTCCCGAGATACTGGATGGCCGCGTTAAGACGCTGCACCCGATGGTGCATGGCGGCATACTGGCAAGGCGCGACCGGCCGGGGCACATGGAAGAACTGGGCAAGCATAAGATCGAGCCTATCGATATGGTGGTGGTCAACCTTTATCCCTTTGTTGAAACGGTGGCAAAGCCCGGCGTAACCATGGAAGATGCGCTGGAGAACATAGATATAGGCGGCCCGACCATGATACGTGCCGCCGCCAAGAATTTCCCGGCCGTACTGGTGGTGGTTGACCCGGCTGATTACAATACGCTGGTTGAAAAGCTCAGGAGCGGGCAGGTAGACCTGGCCTTCCGCAGGAAGCTGGCCCAGAAGGCCTTCCAGCATGTAGCCCTCTACGATACCGCCATCTCCCAGTACTGGCTTGAAGGCGAAACCTTCCCCTCCGACCTGACCATCGCCCTGCACAAGATGTACAACCTTCGTTACGGCGAAAACCCCCACCAGCATGCTGCGCTTTACGTGGAGAAGGTGGCCGGGCAGAAGCCGTGGGGCATCACCCAGGTCAAGCAGCATTCCGGCCCCGAGTTGTCCTTTAACAATTTCCTCGACATCGATTCCGCCTGGAACACGGTCAGCGACTTTGAAGAGCCGTCCGTAGCTATTATCAAGCATACCAACGCCTGTGGGCTTTGCAGCAATAACAGCCTTCCTGAGGCCTATCTCAGGGCGCTGTCCGGCGATCCCCTGGCTGCCTTCGGCGGTATCGTGGCGGTCAACAAGGTTATGGATATTACACTGGCTACCGAGGTGGACAAGACGCACTTCGATGTCATTATTACTGCAGGTTATACTGATGAGGCGCTGGCCCTGCTGGGACGCAAGAAGAGCCTCAGGCTGCTTTCCATGCCGCCGGAAATCCGTGCGCCCAAGGGAAGGAGCGTGGAGTTCCGGCCGATAAGCGGCGGGTTCCTGGCGCAGGTGAAGGACTTTTACACCGAGGAAGAATTCAAGCCGGGTGTGGTGACAAAGCGGCAGCCGTCGGAGAAGGAATGGGATGACCTCTTCTTTGCATGGAAAGTAGTAAAGCATATCAAGTCTAACGGCATAACCATCGTTAAAGACCGCACGTTGCTGGGGATGGGCGCCGGGCAGCCAAACCGCTCGGTCAGCGCGCAAATCGCGCTGGAGCGCGCCGGGGACAAGGCGAAGGGTAGCGTGCTGGGTTCTGACGCCTTTATCCCATTTCCGGATACGGTAGAATTGGCAGCCAAAGGCGGGGTAACAGCCATTATCCAGGTCGGCGGCTCTATCCGCGACCAGCTATCGATCGAGGCTGCTGATAAATTCGGCATGGCCATGGCATTCACAGGTGTACGGCATTTCAAACATTAAGGCTTCGGCGTTAAAATAAAGCTCAGGCGGTGCAGTAATGATGATAATCAACATCGATACGTATAATGAGGCGAGAAGCAAGCTGGCCGACCCTGCTACCCGGCAGGAAGGCATAGAGGCACTGAAGAAAATTCTCGAGATAAAGCAGGCCCACCTGTGGCGGTCAGAGGCGATCGCGCCTTGCTGCGGCAACCTGGGCGGGTTCGCCTGTCAGCTAAACGAGGAAACCCAGTTGCTGGAGAAGTCGCTGCCGCTGCTGGAGAAGGGCGACCTGGACGGTGCAAAGCTGATGCTGGACAGGCTGGCACTATTAATAGCCTATGGCATGGGACAGAAGGAAACGCCGGACCTGATTGAGAGGCTAACCGCATCGCCGAAGCAGGCCCCGGTTTAATTTCAGGTGGGGCAGGCGCTTCCAGATGACGCCTTCGATTGAACAGCTTCCCGATATGGTAGCGGGTCTCCCGCTTGATATACAGCGCATATTTAGCCGCATTTTTTCAGTGGACGTAGTTACGGGTGTTTTATGCCCGCCACAGAAGATGTTGCCGTGGATAGAGCACCAGTTTGGTTCGGTTGGAAAGGTCGCGAAACAGCCAGTGGCCAGGGTCACCAACCTCATCACGCTTGAGCAGTCTCTTTTCAATCCCCTGCGCTCCTTACGGCCGCAGAACTTTGTTGGAAGCGGTACCGGCGGTATGCCGGGAAAACAGGGTGACCATGACCCGTTTGCGAAGCCGTTAGAGCTGACGACTGAGAACCCCTTTGGCAGAGTGCAGGGCAAATATTGCGTCACTGCGGGCAACGTGGCCAGTTGTGAGTTATACCACTGCGTAATCATATTCAAGAATGCAGACCCGCTGGATTTTGGTTGCAATGAGGTTGCAGATTACATCGATACTGGTTGGAAGTGGATGCAGCTTGCTCATGACTACGACCCTGCCGCACGCTACGGCCTTTTCCTTTGGAACTGTAATAACCGGGCCGGCGCCAGCATCTCGCATGGTCACGCTCAGGTGGTTCTGGGGCGCGGCTCGCACTATGCCAGGATTGAACACCTGCGAAAAGCTGCTAGCGAATACGGTGCCAGATACGGCAGCGGTTACTTCGATGACCTCTTTGACCTGCACCGGGCACTATGCCTTGGCTTCAGTGCTGGTGATGCTAAAGTAATAGCCTACCTGACCCCGCTCAAGCCCAACGAGGTGATGATTCTGGCTGGAAGCCTTTCCGACAGCATGAAAGCGGCTGTTTACAGGGTGCTGGCGTGTTTTAGGGACCGATTAAATGTCACCTCTTTTAACCTTGGCATTGTTTCCCCACCGCTGGATTATGTACCGGGTTGGGAAGGGTTTCCGTTCGTGGCGAGGATGCTCGACCGCGGCAATGTGGGCAATATGTCATCGGATATATCCGCAATGGAGTTCTGGGGCGCCAATGTAATCAGCAGTGACCCGTTTGAGACGGCAGCAGCTTTGCGCGCAGCTTTTAAGGCCGGATAGACGGGCTCGGTACCCGTCAGAGTCCGTTATATATTTAGTGAACCAAAATTATAGCGAGGAGGCATGCATGAGCAAAAGACAGGCCATTATACCCAAAGGCTGGGAGATCTACGAACATCTCACCTTCGCCCCGGCGGTACGCAAGGGCAATATGCTTTTTGTGTCCGGCAATGACGCCACCGAGATAGACGCGGAGACGGGCAAGCTGGTCATCAAAGGTGACATAGTCCAGCAGTACAGGACCATCTATGAGAAACTGAAGGTAGTCCTGGATACGGTGGGCGCCACCTTCGATGACGTGGTCTGGACGTGCGATTATATCCGCAGCAAGGAGGGCTACAAGGGCACTGTAGCGGTGAGGCGCGAGTACTTCGGCAACAGCTTTCCTGCTTCCACCGGCATCGTAGTCAAGGAACTGCTCAGCCGGGATGCCCTGGTGGAGATGGATGCCATAGCCATACTCGACAAATAACATGAAGAAGCCCCTTGTAATCGCTCACCGCGGGTTCACGCGGGACTTACCGGACAACACGCTGGAAGCCTTCCGCGCTGCCCGCGAAATCGGGGTGGGCGGTGTGGAATTCGATGTGCAGGAGACCGCCGATGGCGAGTTTGTGGTCTTCCACGACGACAGCATTAATGGCAAAAGTATCAGCAGCCTCAAATTGAGAGATATCCAGCGGTTGAGGGTTGGCAGCGGCTACAGGATCCCAACCCTGCAGCAGGCGCTGGAAGTGCTGGGAAGGGGACTGGTGCTGCTGGTTGAACTCAAACAGGTCAGGTCACTGGAGCAATTCCTGTCACACCTGCGCCGGCAGGTGGAGGCAGCCTTCACGGTGCTGGTTTCTTTCGATGCCGCGCTGATCGGCAGACTGTCGGAGCTCGCCCCTGATTTTACCTGTGCCGTAATCAGTGACCTTTCCGGTGCAGGCGGTATCACACCGGGGCATAAAACGGCGGGATTTACGCAGGTGCGCGGCGATGCAGTGAGCGCTGAAACGGTAAAAACGGCGCACGATCGTGGTGGACTCGTTTTTGCCTGGGACAGCGGTGGCGAGGACGACCTGAGGAGGGCACTGCGCTGCGGTATCGACATAATCATGACCGACCGCCCAGATATTGTGATCGGGGAGATCCGCAGGCTATAGGCGCAGCTGGTGCAAGCGCCGGGTGGCCAGCTTGCAGGCCGCCGGGGAGATATCGATGCCGATCCACTCGCGCTTCAGTTTTTGGGCCACAGCCAGGGTCGTACCGCTGCCGCAGAAGGCGTCCAGGACAATATCACCCTCGTTGCTGCTGGCGCTGATGATGCGTTCCAGCAGGGCTTCGGGCTTCTGCGTGGGATAGTCCAGCCGCTCACGGCTGGTCCTGCCCACCATGTTTATCTCCCAGTAGTCTTTCATCCCCACCTCCGTGTACCAGCCGGCCTCGTCCTCGAATTCAGTGACGCCCTTGAAGCGGTATGGCTTAAGGCCGCGGTTATAGGATTTCTCCCGCAGGCCGTTAAATGTATAATCGGCGGTCTTGGAATAGAGGAGGATAATATCGTGCTTGCGCGAGAAACGTTTTTTAGGGTTGGCGCCTCCCGACCTGTAACACCAGGCTATTTCGTTCTGGAAATTGCCGTAGCCGAATAAATCTTCGCCATCCAGCAGCACTTTGACGTAATGCGAGGCGTGCCAGTCGCAGTGATAATAGAAGCTGCCGGTTGGCTTGAGCACGCGGTGTAGTTCCTTGAGTCGAGGCTTCATATAATCGAGGTAGGCGGCGACGTTGTCAAATTTGTCCTCGAACTGCCTTTTTTCATCATCGTTTCCCTCCGTGCTGTAGTTACGGTTGGAATTGAAGGGCGGGTCGATATAGACGAGGTCGACGCAATCAGCACGGAAAGACTTCAGCTGAACAAGGCAGTCCCCGCAGTGGATGAGGCCGGTCTTCACGGTGGTTATTGTACCATGCGGGGAATTGCCATAGTTGAGGGAATTAAATACAATTGATGCTAATAACTGAATTAATGAAAGAATCATTTGCTAACCAGGTCAAGTCGTTTATTCTGCCTTTCATCGTTCTGCTGATCATCCCGGCGGGCATAGTGTGGGCAACAGGCTTCAAGATCGGTTGGGGTTTGGGGTTACCCTGGGATGCCGTGGTCGTACTGGCGGGTTCGGTGCTGATGGGGAACGGCCTTTATTACCTATCTATGACCATCTGGCTATTTATAAACATCGGCAAGGGTACTCTGGCACCCTGGTCACCCACCAAAAAGCTGGTCATCATCGGCCCTTACCGCCATGTGCGCAACCCCATGATTTCCAGCGTCCTGATGACACTGCTGGGCGAATCGATTGCCTTCGGTTCAGCAAGCATTTTCATCTGGTTCCTGCTGTTTTTTGGCATCAACCAGATTTATTTCGTGTATTCCGAGGAGCCAGGACTGGAGAAGAGGTTCGGCGAGGAATATGTAATTTATACGAAGAACGTACCGCGCTGGATACCCAAGCTGCGGCCGTGGATGGGGGAGAACAAATAAGAATGCCTATGCGATGAGCCGAAGCTGCGAGCCGAAGGCGTGGCAGGAAGCGAAGCAATAGAATGATATGAGTGAGTATATTTATGGCATTTCAAAAGTCTGATCTGGTGAACTTCTATTCACATTTGCTGGGAGCGGTAGCGTCGCTGGCGGGTTATATCGTACTGCTGTGCAATTCCTCAGGTTCTGTGACAAAGGTCGTCCTGTCCAGCATATACAGCCTGTGCGCTGTCTTTATCTTTACCTGCAGTGCCATCTACCACGGGCAAAAGGCGGGTGAGGACGACCGCAACCCCTGGCGCAGGCTGGACCACATAGCAATTTTCTTCATGATAGCGGGTACTTATACACCCATCTGCTATATCTACCTGGAAGGCTGGTGGCGCTGGGGTATCATCGGCGCACAGTGGCTGCTGGTCATCCTGGGGTTGGTCTTCAAGCTTGTTTATATACACGGCCCGCGCTGGCTGACCACGGTCATCTATGTGCTGATGGGCTGGATGCTGCTTATCCCTCTAAACCAGTTGCTCATATCTATGCCCATGAACTCCCTCTTGCTGCTTTTCGGCGGGGGCCTTGCCTATACGCTAGGCGCGGTGTTTTACGCGATCAAGAAGCCCAATCCCTTCCCGGGTGTCTTCGGCTTCCATGAGATATTCCACCTGCTGGTAATCGCGGGCGCGGTGTTGCACTACCTGGTGGTCTATATTGCGATTACCGTATCATGATACTGGAGGTTGTGAATGAAAATCGAGATCCTCGGCGCGCATAATACCGAGACCGACCGGTGCAGGTTGCCCTGCCTGCTGGTAGATGATGAGATAGCGCTGGATGCCGGAGGACTGACCTCCTCGCTGGCGCTGGATAAGCAGCAGCGGATAAAGGCGGTTTTGCTTACCCACCACCACTTCGACCATACTAAAGATCTGGTTATGCTGGGGGCCAATGACAGCATGCCACCTTCGACCGTTGACGTTTACGGCCTGCCTGATACACTGGAGGCCGTTTACCTCTACCTGCTGGATGGCAAGATGTACCGGGACTATACACAATGGCCGTCAAAAGATCAACCAAGGCTTAGGCTCAGGCCCATCGCGCCCTTTCAGCGGCTTTTTATCCAAAACCATGAAATTGTGCCCGTGCCGGTAAGCCACACGGTCCCCGCGGTCGGTTACCTGGTTAAAGCAGAAGGAGGGAGAAGCATCTTTTACACCGGTGATACCGGCAACGGGTTGTCGGAGTGCTGGGAGCGCGTCACGCCGGATGTGTTGTTCATCGAGGTCACGGGACTCAATAGGATGGAGGCGGACATGGTCAGGCTGCGCCACCTGACGCCGCTGTTGCTGGCGCAGGAACTGCAGCATTACCGCAATCTGAAGGGCCATATTCCCAGGGTGATAATTACCCACCTTTCAGTGCTCTACGAAGAGGAGTTGAGGCAAGAGATCGCGGACGCAGGCAAGCTGCTGGAGATGGAACTGGAGATTGGGTACGAGGGGCTTACGATAGACCTGTAGCCATGTCATTGCGAGGAACGTAGTGACGAAGCAATCTTACGGCATTACGCCATTAACGATGAGATTGCCGCGCCCTTCGGGCTCGCAATGACAGTATTACAATAGGGATCGCAATGACGGGGTTAGAATTGTGCCCGCAACGACGGTTCTTCGTCGGCGTGAGTTAACTACAATTTAGTGACGTCGAATGGCATTTGCTTCCCGTCGGGAGTGTAGTCGTAGAACCCCTTACCGACTTTTCTGCCCAACCGCCCGGCCTTGAGCATTTTCTCCATGAGAGGTGAGGCAGCCACGATGTCGTTGGCGCCAAGCGCTGCGAATGACCTGCCCACGCGCATGTATGTATCGATGCCGGCGTTATCGGCGATCTCGAAGGGGCCTATGTTCCAGTTGAAACCGTAGTGCATGCCTTTGTCGACGTCCTCGATTGTGGCTATGCCATTCTCCACCAGGGAGAGGGCCTCGCGGAAGGCGACGCCACTGACGCGGTTCATGATGAATCCAGGTATGTCCTTCATGACTTTCACCGGGTACTGGCCGATAGCGGTGATAAAGTCCACGCTCTTTTTGAATACGGCATCCGAAGTCTTCTCACCCTTTATGACCTCTACCAGTCGCATCATGGGCACCGGGCCGAAGAAGTGCAAACCGGCCACCCTTTCGGGATGTTTGGTCAGGGAAGCGAGGCGGGTGATTGGTATGCTGGAGGTATTGGAAGCCAGGATGGTCTCAACCGGGCAGGCGGCGTCGAGTTCCTTGAATAAATCCTTCTTCATCTTCTCATCTTCGAAGACCACCTCGATGACCCACTGGCATTTGGGCGCGATGGCCAGGTCTTTTACAACGTTGATCCTGTCCTGCACTGCTTTAGCGCTGTCCTTGATCTTTCCCTTGCTGGCCAGCTTCTCGGTTGACCAGCGGATCTGCGCCATGGTCCTTTCCAGCGATTCGGGGTTAATGTCCTGCAGGTAAACGGTGTATCCACCCTGGGCCACCACCTGGGCTATTCCGCCTCCCATGAAGCCTGCGCCGATGACAAGAACGTTATCCATATCTAAATCTCCTCTTGCTAATTTAATATACCGCGAACGGGCTTAATTGTGCATAAATTAGTGGGATTTAGCAATAGCTGTTACTCTGATTGCCCGGAAAACACCTCACCACTCTTTGGTATATAATAATTAGCGCTGCAGATTAAGGCCGCACTGCTTGAGCGCGGCCGTCAAAATATTAATACGGAGGTATGCCCCATGCCCTTAGTTGAATGGACGCTTGACGAAAATGTCGCTGTGCTTACCATGAACAGCGGGGAGAACAGGATCAATCTCACCTTCCTCGGTGAATTGCTGAAAGCCCTTGACGATATTGAAAATAAGACCAAGGCCAATGCGCTGGTGGTTAAGGCCGCCGATCCAAAGATCTGGTGCAACGGGATGGACCTGGACTGGCTGGTGCCGGCCATCGGCAGGAAGGACCCCGATATTGAGAAGTTCTTCGATACACAGGATAAGATGTACAGGCGGGTGACCTTCTATCCCATGATCACGGTGGCGGCGCTGACCGGACACGCCTTCGCCGGAGGCGCCATCCTGGCCTGCTCTTTCGATTTCATGTTCATGCGCGCCGACCGCGGTTTCCTGTGTTTCCCGGAGGTGGATTTGAATATACCGTTCCTGCCGTATATGGACGCGCTGATAAGGCGTACGATGCCCATGCATAAGATTATGGAGGCCGAACTCACGGGCAAGCGCTTCACGGCCTCCGAACTGGAGAAATTCAACATTATACGGAAGGCCTGCCCGTCGGCGGATGAGACCGTAAAAGAGGCCATCGCCTTTGCCAAAAGCCTGAATAAAGGCAGGGTCATAGTGGGCGAGATGAAAAAAGTCATGAACGCGCATATCGGGCAGTTTATGGACCATATAGTGAGGCCGGACCTTCAAACCGGCAACGTGCCGATAAAGTGATGCCTTCACTTATGCGTATACAAATACTGTGGCGCGGTTACGCCCGGCTGATCATAACAGGGATATTGCCGCTTGTCCTGCTATCTTTAATATTGTGCTCATGCGGGGGAACCGGCGCAGCAGACTCCATGGTAAGGGTATCTGCGGGTGATGTGACCGCTACAGGGATCATCGTGGATAAGGGAGGTTATGTTGTTACCGGGGCACAAGCGGTCGGCGGGGCTAACTCGGTCTCTGTGGAGCTAAAGCCGGGGACGAGTATTGTGGGCAGGGTGATCTGCGTGGACAGCGCGAGGGGTATAGCCATCATAAAGATGGAGGGAAGTTATCCTGCTTTGAAACCTGTTGCATTAGGCGATTCCGATCTGGTGCACCTGTGGGATGAGGTCACCGCTACAGGATATTTTCCCGGTGATTCAAAAGCGGTTACCCTGAAAGGTGCTGTTACCGCTGTGAACAAGACGGAGGGTATAAATTACCTGCAGACAAATGCTGCGCTTGACCCCGGGCTTGCCGGCAGCGCAATCATCAGCAAAGCCGGCGAGATGATTGGAATGGTAAGCTGGAACTCCGGCCTGGCCGGGCGGGAGGGTTACGCCCTGGCATCCAATGAAATTCGGACCGTTTTATCCCAGGCGCAGGAAGCGGAAGCAAACCCCCTGGCCATAGTGACTGTCGATCCGCCTGCCATATATGGTGACCACGTAATTATAGCGTGGAAGACCGGCAGGCCGGCTACAGGGCAAGTGGAATACGGGCCGCTGGCAACTTATGGTAACAAGACTACACCGGAACTTACTCTGCTCGAGTCGCACAGCGCAGTTGTTCAGAACCTGCAGCCCAAGACGGCCTATCACTTCAGGGTCAGGTCGGTGGATTGCTGCGGAATTGAAGCCATATCACAGGATTACGAAATTACGACAACCGCAGCCAGCGCTCAGGGCGTTAAGTTCGCTATCTCGAATATCGACGTATACGATATCGCCAGTTCGGCTGCAACGGTGCACTGGATAACCAATAAGCCGGCAACAAGCCTGGTGGATTATGGCGAGGATAAGTCGGGCCTGACCGACACGGAATCCGATAAAACCCTGGTTTACGAGCATAAAGTGAGGCTGGATGGACTGCGCCCTGATACGCGCTATAACGTCAGTATAAAATCGGTAACCGATTCTGATGAGACCGAGCAGCAGGCCCTGGCGCCATTCAATACACCCCCGGCTTCCCCGGTTTGCTGCAAGATCAATTGCCGGATACCAGATTTTACCTTCAAAACGCTCCAGGGCGGGGATTTCACCAATAGGGATATCCTGGGCAAGAAAGTATTCATCGTTTTCGCCAAGACTTCCTGCTCCACCTGCATGCAGCAGGCTATCTTCCTGAATGATATTTACGCTAACTGGCCGAAGGGCACGGACATGATTATGTTCATGGTCGCCAGCAGCGAGAAACAGGCCGACGTCCAGGAATGGATAAAGAAATACGGTTTATCCGTGCCCGTTTACATCGATCCGACAGCGAATCTGGTCAGCGGCTGCCAGTTCAGGACCATACCCACCGCACTTTTGCTGGATACAGGTTCGGTAATACGTGACTACAAGAGTGGCGGGTTCGGCAGCAAGAAGGATATGGAAGCGACGGTTAAGCAGTTTTACGAAACACAAAGGTAGGATCCATTAATACTAGGAACAGCAGTGAAAGGCCGGCGGCCCTAACAGGGCCGCCGGCCTTATTGGTTTGTTCAGGATTTGTAAGTGATTGTCAATGCGCCGGCGAGGTCTATCTTATCGCCGTCTTTGAGCAGTTGCCTGCCCTTGCCGCGTATCTCTGAACCGTTTAGCCTGGTGCCATTGGTGCTGCCGCGGTCTTCAATGTAGTAATCGCCGTTTTCATGGCTGAGGGAAAAGTGCTGGCGAGATATAAGATCAGCCTTACCTGACCCGGCCAACCCGTGCAGGTCAGTGCGTCCCACACTCTGTCCGGCGGCATTAAGGGATATCTCCCTACCGCCCTCTGAAGTGAATCTGGCCGCCGGACCGGCTGCCAGCGGCGTGGTCATCGGTATGCCGGAAGCCGGTGATGTGGCTGCAGGCGCGGTGGAAGAAGACAGGTAGCCCGCGCGCGTTCCGGTAGCGGTTCCCACGTAGGCTTTGGCCGGCTTTCTTACCAGCAACGTAATTATCACGCCTGCCGATAAGGCCAGGATACCGATCATTAAAGCGTACAGCAGCCAGAGGTTGAGCGCGGGGCTGCTGCCCGCGCTGACGCCGCTGGTAACCACTCCGTCCGTTCCTGTTGAAGCGGTGCTGCTTGTGTCGACCGTGCTAACGCTGCTGCCGGTGCCGTATGTTGAATAATACTGCGCCACGGTAATTGTGGTGCTGGCTGTCACGCTGCCCCCTGTGCCGCTGGCTGTCAGTGTATAAGTGGTAGTGTAAGCAGGCATTACAGTGTAAACGCCTGTATTGGGCACCGAGCCTACGGAGGGGGATATGGTAACGTTGCTGGCATTGTTTACGGTCCACGTCAGCACAGCCGATTGGCCGGGCTGAATGTAACTCGGATCAGCCGTGAATGAGCTTATCTCCGGATTATAGACTGGCTGAGGTGTCTCAACCACTGTTTCATAGGGATAAGTACCTATGTAGGGCGACCATCGCGCATAAGGGTACGGCCACACATAGGGATCAGAGTAATTGGGGTAATAGGGATATATCGGTGTCGGCGCCGGTGGGCGGGGATGTGGATGGGGGTGTGGGGGAACAGGCGGTACCGGATCGGGAGGAGTCGGTGGAGGAAACGGGCCCGGTGGGTGTGGCGGATGATGCGCCAGTGGCGCAGACGGTGGATCAGACGGAGGAGTAGTAGGTGGGACCGGCGGCGGGAAAGCATGATGGTGAAGAGGTGCTCCCGGGGGCTCAGGAGCAGACGGCGGCGGTGTTACCGGAGCGTCATCGGCCTGTGCCAATAACTGCTGGGGCGGTAAAGGCGTCGCGGCGGGCGCCACTGCCGGTGCAATAGGGGTATCAGGAGCAGACGACGGTGTTGTAACCGCAGCGTCAACGGCCTGAGTTGGCGCCACTGCCGGTGCAATAGTGGTGTCAGGAGGAGGCGGCGGTGGTGTAACCGCAGCTTCAGTGGCCGGAGTTGGCGGTACAGGCGCATCGGTGGGCGCCACTGCTGGTGCAACAGGGGCATCAGGAGCAGACGGCGGTGGTGTAACCGGAGCGTCAACGGCCGGAGTTGGCGGTACAGGCGCATCGGCCGGCTCGGATGCCGTTGTGACAGGGGCATCAGGAGCAGATGGCGGCGGTGTAACCGGAGCGTCATCGGCCTGCCAGGTGATGCCCGTTTCACTTGTTGCATTATTCACAGCCGCGGCTGGTGTCACGGGCAGTAAGAACGCGCTGCACAACAATAGCGCTGTTGCCAGGGACACGGTGATTTTTGTTAGATTCATTTTAACCTCCTTGGGTGTCTACATTTTGAACGTTATATTTAATTTACCTGCCAGGTCTATTGTATCGCCGTCCTCCAGGACATGCCTGCCGGTATCTTTGATACTTGTTCCATTAACACTTGTGCCGTTGGTGCTGCTGCGGTCCTCTATATAGTATTTGCCATCCTCAAACCAGATGTTGATATGTTGACGGGAGATGTAAGAGACCTCATCGGGGGCCAGGAATTTTTCAAAGTCCTTGCGGCCCAGTGAACGGGCGTTACCTGCCAGCAGCACTTCGCTGCCGTCGGTCATAGCCAACCTGGCGGCAGGGGCTTCAACGACCGATGTATTTGATGGAGACTCGCCCGCTGCTAATGTGGCCGCGGACGCTGTTGCGTCGGCTGGCTTGGTACCTGCGGCCTGCGCCTTTGGCGCGGCAGACTGCCGCCTGACCATCAGGGCAACTATTATGGCAGCAGCTACTGCCAGCAATGCTATTAAACCGTACAGCAAGTACGGCGGTTGTTCAACAGTTACTGTGGCGGATGCAGTGAGAGATGTGCCGTCGATATAGGTAGCGGTGAGCGTATAGACGGTGGTCTCTTCGGGTTTGACCTGTGTGGTGCCGCTCGAACCAAAAGACCCCACGCCGCTTATCGATACCTGCGTGGCCGCAGGGGCGTTCCAGGATAGTGTCGTAGATTGCCCGCCCTGTATTTTAGCCTGGGCTGCGCTGATGCCGGGTGGTATGCGCGGCAGCACCGTAACCGTAGCCGAAGAAGATACGGGGCTGCCGGTCTTGCCGGTAGCTGTCAGAGTATATGATGTGGTTGTAGTGGGGGTTACCGTAGTGGAACCCGATGTGCCCATGGCGCCTATGCCGGGCGATATGCTTACACTGCTGGCATTGCTGGTGGTCCAGGTCAGGGTGACGGTCTGGCCGAGCTCGACCGAGGGTAAATTCGCGCTGAAAGAGTTAATCACGGGAGGATAGATGGGCTGCGGCACAGGACCGGGGATACCATATGGATTATAGCCCCTGGTGTAATCGAAGCTGAGCGTGCGCGTTGACCAGAAGCCGCTGCTGACAAACCACATTTTCCAGATATACCTGCCGTCCGGGTCCCAGGAACTGGCAGTAAACGGCCCGATCTTCCAGACGCCTGCATAAGGGCGGTACCACCTGTAAATCAGCCAGTGTCCGTATGTATTGGCGCCGGAAGGATAATATTCCCACAGGTAAAAATAGCCCGGGCTGTTAAATGATACTATCAGGTAACAAATCTCATTGTTATACAAATTTGACAGGAGTTGCCCGTAGCTATTGACAAGGTAAGCATTGGTGATCGAACCGGACACGCCGGGTGGAACCGGTGAGGGGGCGAGCATTTGCAGGTTAGGCCAGGTCTGGCGGTAATTATCGACGCCGACGGATGGCGCCAGGGACTCACTACCCTCATCCGGAGGCTGCCAGGAAGTCTCCGGGCTGACAGGCGGAGAAGGCTGGGCCTGCACCGGCGAAAGTGAAGCAAATATGCTTGCCGCCGTTACGGTCAAGATCAGCATCATTATATATATATTTTTCATGGGGGAATTTGCCTCCCGGATGCAATAATTCATGTTATGCCATAAATATACGCCGACCCTGCACCTGCTGCTTGACTGGAGGCTGACAGTTCGCTGACAATTTTCTTACAATGAGGAATTGGGCGCTGGGGCCTGCGGCGGCGTACTGCTTGCACGTGGGGAGGGCTTATGGGAGTATGTGAAATATCAATTTGACGGCGCCTGCCGGTTCGATAAGGTCATCATCTTTGAGGCTGACCGCTCCGCTTTCCCGTATATCCGTGCCGTTAAGGCTGGTGCCGCCGGCGCTGCCCAGGTCTTCGATAAAGTATTGCTCATCACTGAAGGTGATGCGGAAGTGCTGCCGTGAGACAAGGCTCAGCCTGTCAATCTCCAAATTCCTTACCAGGTCAGCCCTGCCCACCGTTTTACTGCTGCCCGCAATTTTTATGTCCGGCCCGTCAGGCAGTTCCAGTACCGCCTTTGTGGCAGCCTGGGGCCGGTACTCTAACAGCTTTTCCGGGATTTGTAGAGCTGGTAAAGATAAAGTTTCTATAGCCTCGCTTTGCGCGGCATACCGCCTGCGCATGAGCATAAACGCCATAACTATGATAGCAACTGCTGCGAGCAGTACAATCAGTATCACCGGGTTGCCCAGTAATTTCATGGCCTGTTCGGCAAAGGGGACCGGACTGACTGTGACCGTAGCTGACCGGGACAATGTATCCCCGGCTGCGTCCCGCGCCGTTAAAACATAAACAGTGGTAGCCGCGGGTTTTATCATAACCGTTCCACTTGTACCGGCCATAGTGCCCAGGCCTGATATCTCCACAGAACTTGCCCCCTGCGCCTCCCAAAAAAGCAGCGTACCTTCACCGGCGTTAATAGCAGGAGGATTTATTTCAAAGGAGACGATTTTAAAAGGAGGAGTGTTCAGAGAATAAGTCCAGGTGATAGCGTTATTATTTTGTGACGAGGGATCTTCACCGGTCCACTGCCCGCCCGAGTAGAACCATATCCTGTAAATATGCTGACCTTCCGGCTCATCAGCAGTTGCGCTGAAAGGGCCAAGCTTCCACACTCCGCTTTCCTTGAGGTGCCATTTGTAGGCGACCCATTTACCGGCAGGATTGCTGCCCTGCGGGTAGTATTCATAGATGTATATCCAGCCGGGCTCGTTGATATCCATATCCAAGAACCATTTATCGTCGGCGGTAATCCGGTTATTATCACGCTCAGGTGCGGACGTGAAGGCGGCTATTACACCTGGAGGGGCACTTTTGGCCTGTAATGAGGGTCCATCCAGCAGGAAATTTATGTCCGGCTTAATTTCATCGGGTGTGGTGTTATCTGTAGGGATATCGGGTATCGTGTAGTTATCGGTCGGCGCTCCCACCGCCCAGGCCGATATGGGTAAGCAAGCGATTGCCGTTGTAACCGCTATAAACGACAGCAAGACCGCAAAGATAATGCTTAGCCTCATCCAACCACCTCCGGGCTTGGGGCAGCAGGAATGCCGGCCGGTGAAAGCGCGGCCAGCATAGCATATGCGCTGGCGAACCTGCTGCCCGGTGAAAACATCACGGCCTGGGCCAGGCAACGGGAAGTCCGTTTCGAAACTCCGCTTGAGATCAGGTAATTGGACAGGATGGCGGCCTCGCTGTAAGAGCGCGGCCAGTTCGCATTTACCAGGTTGGCGCAGAGGTCATTAGGCTGGCGCAGGGTAAGCAGGTAGATACAGGTCTGGGCCAAACCGCAAAGATCGCAGCGCTGGTCGCTCTCACCGCCCATGAATAGTTCGGGTATGTCAAAGCCTTTGTTGGCAATCTGCGTAAACGGGTCCTTAGCCCCGCTTTCTCTGATACTGCCGTTCAACCCCTTGGCCGTGCCGAAGTCGATCAGCTTGACCTGGCCATCATTGCTGAGCATTATGTTCTTGGGGTTGATATCCCTGTGTATTATGCCCGCGCTGTGGATATAGGCGAGCGCATCCAAAAGCTGGCGGGCCCAGTCTATTATTTTTTGTTCGCCCTGGGATGACCTTGGAGAAGAGGGCATCATGTTTTCGCCGCTGATATATTCCAAGACCAGGTGAAATTCACCGTTCAGATAGAAATCATCGAGGTATTTGACGATGTTGGGATGGCTCAGCCGTTTAAGGTAGCCGGCCTCTTGCATAAGCTTATCTAAGTAGACATTGTCGATGTTGGTGCCGCGGCGCGGCGTCTTGATGATGCAGTTCCTGTTGGTGCCCTTCTCCTTGGCCAGCCAGATGGTTGCCATACCGCCCTGCTTATATGGCTGAGGCTTTAATTCGTATCGTCCGTTGATAGGTTGGGCAACGGCTGCCGGCTTAGCCTGTACAGGAGGCACTGCTGCCGGACTTCCGGCCGGGTGTTTTCTGGAGTTCTGTATGACTGCCACGGCAACCGGTATGCCGGCGCAAACCAGTGCGATAAAGACGATAACAGGGGTGATATCCATTATACGGCACCTGCGCTCGTATGTACGTTGATAACCGCCTGCCACGACGGCAGGTTGGAGGGTTTGATGACGATGGCCGATATATTGTCGGGGCCGCCCGCCAGGTTGGCCTGTCCGGCAAGTTCGCTGCAGGCCTGTTCTGCGCTGCCTGCGGCGAGCACGGTTTTGGCTATGATCCCGGCCGGCAGCACCCCGCAGAGTCCGTCAGAACAGAGCAATATATTATCCCCGGCATACAGTTTCACGTGAATCAGGTCAGGTTTAGCGTCAGCATAATAACCGAGGACGCGCGTTATCTCGTTCTTGCGCGGGTGGGAGAGGGCTTCATCGGGTGTGATAAGCCCCTCGTCAACGAGCTTTTGTACGACCGAATGGTCCATGGTGACCTGAAGCATTTCCCTGCTGTTGATGATGGAACAGCGGGAATCCCCAACGTGGGCAACGTACATATCGGGGCCTATAATCAGGGCGCAGGTGAGTGTCGTGCCCATGCCGTCCAGCGACTTTTCCCTGGATGCCGCAAGCACCGAGTTATTGGCCTTGCTGAAGGCGTCGGATAGGATGGTGAGGGGTGATGCAGGTGATTGTTCCAGCAGTCCGGCCATTACTTCCGTACAGAAAGACTTAATAGCGATGTTGCTGGCTATCTCCCCGGCGCTATGCCCTCCCATGCCGTCGGCTACGACGAACAGTCCGGCGGAAACCTTCTCTACGTGGGTGCTGATTTCGAAGGCGCCGCAGAAGACGCTATCCTCGTTCAGCTTTCTTGCCAGCCCCGTATCCCAGCTATAACCTGTTTCCAATTTCTATTTCTCCGCCTGCCTTATTTATACTAATTTAAAAGTTAGCGTGGCGTCCGTTTGCCGGGAAAGCTCGATTTGATCGCCGTCCTTGAGCGCCTGCCTTCCTTTGTGGTGTATATCGATCCTGTTAAGCTTGGTGTGGTTGGTGCTGCCTGTGCCATCGCGTCCATAGTCTTGCAGGTAATAGGCGCCACTGTCATAGGTTATCAGCATATGTTGCCTGGATATGCTCATCAACACGTCCTGGGGCACCTTGCCGTTCAAATCGCTGCGCTCAATGAATGTTGGTGCGCCCATCAGCAGTAACTCGGAACCGCCCGGCATCAGCAGACGGGCGCGCGGGATTGGCGGCGATTGCATGGCACCTGGCTCTGCTTTGCCGTTACTGTTTAAGGCGGGAACTTCATCGCCGTCGGCAAAATACCTCCCGCAGTTATAGCAGAAAAAGCTGGCGGCGTTATTCAGGCTGCCGCATTGGGGGCAGTTGGTGCCGCTGTCCGCCCGGTCGGCCTGCTGTGAGGCGAGCGTAGCCCCGCATTTCCAGCATATTTTCTCATCTGCGGCATTCCCCTGGCCGCATACCTGGCATTGCATTCAGTTCTCTTCTCCTTTGATCATGGAACTTTACTTCATTATAGATTAAACCGCTTGACAGGTAACTGACGAATACCTAATATAAACCTGACAGATGCTGAACTCCGTGACGAACGTCTTTGTTATATTATACTGCAACGTAGCCCGTCCAGCGGAGGCGATAATAAATAGATGAATCAGGCTTTTATTATGGTTAAGAAAGGGGATGCCGGGGATGCCGGGAAGATATTCACCATCAGCAAGGCCAATACCATCATTGGGCGGCGCACGCCCCAGTATGTCCCCGATATTGAACTGAACGATGAAGTCGTTTCCAGGCGTCACCTTGAAATAGTATTCAGGGACGGGAAATACCTGCTGCAGGACCTTGGCAGTACCAACGGCTCCATGCTGGACGGTGACCGTATTGCTCCCGGCAAGCTGTACTCGCTAAAGCATAACAGCCGCATCGGCCTTGGGTTTGACGGTGATGAAGGCCATGTGGTTATAGTATTCAAGGAATCGGAGAGCACAAACGTATTGACCGGCGATAAAAAGAAAGCTGCTAGTAAAGGAAAGGCTGCGGCGGTGGCGTGGCTGAAGATAGATGAAAGGAAAAAAGAGGCAAGAGTAGACGGGCAACAGGTAAACCTTTCACGAAAGGAATACGACCTTTTGCTATACCTTCACGGCAACGCCGGCCAGGTGTGTTCCCGTGACGAGATAATAAGGGCCGTCTGGCCGGAGAGCGTGGATACTGCCGCAATCTCCGACGCTACGATCGACCAGCTCGTTCACCGCCTGCGGGAGAAAGTGGAACCGGAACCGTCGCAGCCGTCGAGGATAGTCAGCAAGAAGGCCTTCGGGTATATGCTGGTGTAAGGGTTTAAATCCCGCTCTCGATGCAGTATTCCCTGAGTGTGTTGAGCGAGGCGAAAAACTCCTTCATCATGGTGCCCACCGGGTACATGCCATTCCTTGTTACCGAGATGAGGCCGTCGTGCTCTTTGACGACGCCTGCGGTTTTGAAGAAGAGCAGTTCAGCCCATAGCTTTAAGTGTATATCAGCTCCGAAGCGCTGTTTGAACTGCATGGTGTTTAAGCCCATGCCGAAGAACCTGGTCAGCATGTAGTAGCGGTAGTGTTCGGTATCCGAAAGGCGGCGCATGCGCACGACGGGCAGTTTACCTTCGGCGATCAGGTTGTGATAGCCGTCCAGGGAGAAGGAGTTGACCAGGAAATCGCCGCCCAGGAAGCTGACCGAACCCGCCCCAACGCCGATATAGTCATCGTAATCGATGATGTACTCATCTATCATGAGGTCTCCGCGCGAAAAGCACCAGGCAGTGGAGGCTTTGTAGCCGGTATCGAGCAACTCACGAAGGAGGATGGCGTAGAATTGCTTCTCCCGAGAGGTATCCACGCGGCGGAACTTCCTGGTAAGGGCGTCTAACTTGTGTGGTGACGGCATGAGCGGGTAGAAGGTGGCCTGGTCGCTGCCCAGTTCCTTGAATATCCTGAGGTCAGATTTGAATTGATCCATTGTCTGCGTGGGAAAGTTGAACATCAGGTCAACATTGACGGTGTCGAATTTGCCCTGCGCCAACCTGAGCTTCTCAATGGAATCCTCGCCCTTGAACAGTGTCCTGCCCATGGCCTTGAGCAGGGTGTTGTCGAAGCTCTGCACGCCGACCGACAGGCGGTTGATGCCTGATTCCTGAAGTTGAGCGATGGTTTCCGGCGTCAGTTCCCGTGGCGTGGTCTCGAGCGAGATACGCTTTACCTCGAATTTCGATCCAAGATAAGCAATAAAGCTGGAGAGTTCGTCCATAAGCACTGTGGGTGTGCCACCGCCGAAATAGAAGTCGTTGAATTTGAAGCCCAGCGCGGCGTACATATCGACCTCTTTGCGCAGGTCGGCGAAGTAGCTGCGGGCCAGGTCTTCCCTGAAAAGATAGCGGTTGAAGCAGCAGAAGGGGCAGAGCGTTCGGCAGAATGGTATGTGGATGTAGAGGGAGACGCGGTTGCCGCGTGTTACCCCTTCGGCGGCTATGCGTGAGAGGTCAACGTCACCTGTGAAACCAAGGAATTTCTTGCCTTCGTAGCGGACGACGGAGCCGGCGAACCATGTGATCATAACAAGGAATTATACATCAGGGAACGCAGATTGCCACGGCCGCTGCGCGGCTTCGCAATGACCTCTTTAAATAAAGGCCGTTATATCAGGGTCTCCACGATCTCGGCGGCATCTTGCACAAGTTTAGGGCAGATTTTCTGGGGGATGCCCTGCTTCATGGCCTCGCGGAATACGGTACGATCGTTGATGTCGAAGCCAAGCAGATCGCGGCAGACGATCGAGCCATGCCGAGATTTGAATTGTTCTACGAAGTCCTGCACCGCGCTGAAAGCTTCCTTATGTGACTGGGAGCCATCGGATACAGTCAAGCCGTATTTCAAGCCTATTACCATGAAGGCCCCTGTTACGGCTCCACAGGTTTCACCCATGTGCCCCATACCGCCGCCAAAGGCCGCTGCTACTTTGTATGCCATGATGGGGTCCAGGCCGAACTCCTCCCCGAAGGAGGATAAAACAGCCTGAGAGCAGTTGAATCCTTTTCTGAAAGTAGCCCTGGCATCCTCTGTTTTGCTCATTTGCAGCATTCCATCGGCTTTTTAGGCTGATCGTCCGGTATGTTCATGCCGCCGCAACAGTCCCTCGTCATTTTGCTCATGTCCTTTATTTTGGACGGGTCGCCGCAGCAGTCTTTCATCATCTTGCCCATGTCCTCCATTTTAGATGGGTCGCCGCAGCAGTCTTTCATCATCTTGGCCATGTCCTCCATTTTGGATGGGTCGCCGCAGCAACTCATGCACCTCTCCATGAAGGAACCCTCCTTCTTGCCGGTTTTGGCCTCACCCTGAGCGCCGGTTGTTTTTGTTGACTCTGTTTCCATGTGAATCCTCCTTAATTTTATAATACTAAAATTCGATACAATTCGAATAATAGGCGAAAAAAAAATTAACCTTCAACTGCCGGGTTAAAGAAACCGGATAAAGTGCTCAGTATCTTCGGATCAACCCAGCACTCGATGTGTTGTCCCTGCCGTCTCGTCTTGATAAGGCCGGCGCGGTAAAGTTCCTTGAGGTGATGAGATACTGTAGAGGGCGCTATCCCCAGGTTGTTGCCAAGGTCACCCACGCACTCAAAGGCCTTGTCCGCGGTGCAGCAAGCTAAACCCCCGGATCCGCAAGAGGTCAAACGCATAAAAATCTTTAACCTATGCTGGTTAGATAATGCCTTAAACATCTCCGCATATCGCTCGGTCGTTATAGTATTAAGTTTCGACATAATTAGAATTATAAAACTATTTATAAATATTTGTCAAGTGCCAACTTGCCACACTCGTTACCTTCCAGGATTGGCTATTTTTGCGGGGTCGAAAAACTTGCGCTTGAAGTACAGCGACACGTTGACCAGGCCGATCAACACCGGGACTTCCACCAGTGGGCCTATCACTGCCGCGAAGGCTTGCCCGGATCCGATCCCGAATACCGCCACTGCAACCGCTATTGCAAGTTCAAAGTTGTTGCTGGCTGCCGTGAATGCTATGGTTGCCGTCCTGGGGTAATCGGCCCCGATCTTTTTTCCCATGTAAAAGGACAGCAGGAACATTACTACGAAATATATGAGAAGAGGAAGGGCAATGCGCAATACGTCGAGCGGGAGCTGCACGATTATCTGCCCTTTCAGTGAGAACATGATTACGATGGTAAAAAGCAGAGCTGCCAGGGTAACCGGGCTTATCCTGGGGATGAATTTTGAGTCGTACCACTCCCGGCTTTTCATTCTTATCAAGGCGAATCTGGTAATCATTCCGCCAAAGAACGGAATACCCAGGTAAATTAATACGCTTTGCGCTATCTGCCAGATTGTTATATTGACCGCAACTCCCTGCAGGCCGAACCAGCCGGGCAGTACCGTGATAAAAACGTAGGCGTACACGGAATAGAACAATATCTGGAATATAGAGTTGAAAGCCACAAGTCCGGCGGCATACTCGTTGTCGCCCCCGCAAAGCTCATTCCAGACAATAACCATGGCTATGCAGCGTGCCAGTCCCATCATAATCAGCCCAACCATGTAATCGGGATAGCCGCGCAGCAGCAGTATGGCCAAGAAGAACATCAGAATTGGTCCGATCACCCAATTCTGTGCCAGGGATAGCCCGAGGATTTTCCAATCCCGGAAGACCAGCGCCAACTCTTCATACTTGACCTTGGCCAGCGGCGGATACATCATCAAAATAAGGCCTACTGCAATTGGAATGGAGGTAGTCCCGACCTGAAAAAGGGAAATAAAATTCGAGACGCCTGGTATGAAATATCCCAGGCCTACGCCGGCTGCCATAGCCAGGAAGATCCACAGGGTTAGGAAACGATCCAGTACCGACAGCCTGGGCGTGATTTGTTCTGGCGCGCAGGATATCTCAGTCTTTTGTAGATTTCGATTTTGCATATGCCCGCATCTCTCCCTTTAGCCGGATAAGCCGCTGAGCCATTGCACCAGATAATAGACCTCTATTCCTATGAACGCAATGGCCATGGCTATCCTTATGATTTTGTCCCACCTAGATAGAGTCTCGAACCATTTTGAAACTCCGGATACGCCAAATGCGAGAACAAGAGCAAATAGCAGGACGGGTACGCCTGTGCCAACAGCAAAAATGGCTGGAAATGTGATGCCTCCGGCAGATTTGAGGGATAGTGGTATCAGTACCGCAAAGAACAGGACTGCGCTGTATGGGCAGAAGGCAAGGGCAAATAGGGCGCCAAGAGGCAAACCCCCTATCATGCCCCAATCTGCGACCTTGCCGCCCATCTGTGTCAGGCCGTTACCGGCCCGCCCGAAGCTAATCCTATCGATAAATAGCATCAGGATGCCTATCGCTATCAGGAATGGCCCCAGCGCTTTCTCTCCGACGTCCTGTAAGAAAATCGACATGCCCGGAATTTCCAGGCCGACCATAATGATGAGGGCGCCCAGCACGGAATAGGTCAGCATGCGTCCTACAGTGTAAAGAACGCCTGTCATTACGCAGTATTTTCGATCGGTCAACCTGCGGCTGATATATGCCAGGGCAGCGATATTGGTAGCCATCGTACAAGGTCCTATGGCCGCCATAAGCCCCAGGATAAATGCCGAGATAATCGGAATACTGGAGCTTCCGGTCAACGTAGAGAAATCCACCTGCTTTATCCATTCAGCCGCTGTTCAATGGCATTCTTGACTTTCAGATCGAAACCGGCTCGGTTATTTCTGCAGTCCCAGTTCCAGATATCCTGAATATCTTCGATGTTGTCGAATCCATTTATCACTGTGTTGATGAATAGCTGAGAGCCAACCGCATGATACTTCCTGGCAAAGGCAGCATTCGGCGGTTCCTGGGCATTTAAGACCTTATAGGTCAACCCGCCGCTGTTTATCTGCTCGCTGAAGTATTTCTCAATAACGGTGTTTAGGCGTTCTTCAAAGCATAGGCATGTTGGGCAACGTTGATTCATGTGTGAATAGACAACATCAATTCTGTTTTGCAAGACTGGGGGCGATGGCAATGCGACCGGCGCAGTGGCGGCGGTATTTCCCGAGCTGTCCGGGGTATTTTGTTGAACCGGCGGCTCGACTGCCGGTGGTGTCAGCGGCTGATTAGCAGGCTGTGTTCCTATTTGAGATGGCACTGTAGTGGGAACAGCAAGTGTGGTCGAACACCCTGACAAGAGAATAATTGTTATGGCCAGGGTCGCCAGAATAGCATTCTTCTTATTCTTGAACATAGTTAAGTAGACATCTCCTTATATTGATTTGCCCGAAAACCGTGAAAACAAACGGAGCTTTATCACAGTCATCTGTTTCACGGACATGATTCATATCAGGTTTTGGGTCACTCATGCAATTATTTGTGGGTGACAGTGAAAGAGTCTACCCGATGCACTCAGCAGCAATTTCGTGCGCTGTCATCAGAGCCCTTTTTATAGTTTGGGCCACAATCGATATCACATGAGTCTTTCCCCGAACAGCATCCTGAATCATCGGGGAAATTCAATTTAATTAAAGATTCAGCGTTGTGCCCTTCTTGTAATATATTTTTAAGTTCTGCCAGCGAAGGGTATATGCCCACCTTGACTACCTTCCCGTCACAGGTAGTGATAGGCAATGCTTTGATCTGGTGCTCTTGCATTAGTCTAATAACATCCGGGTTTTCTTTGAATTTTTGCGGGTTTCTTGTGATGCTATATCGCTCAACCTTAGCGCCCATATCCTTCAGTTTGTCCAGTGTATCTTGCAGTTCAATCAGTGAATTATCCGGATTGGATCCGCATACTCCGCTGGGACAGCACATGGCTGATTCGTAAATAATAAAGCTCCGGATTACTCCTATCCCCTTTTGCTTAAAAGTCGTCAAATGCACTTTGCGGGTATCACCATCGATCCCGGTGTTCCCAATTCTGGAATCGCAGCAACCTGCTTGATTTGACCCAGCACCGGCCGGAGAGGCACCGCATGCACTGGAGCAACAACTATCTATACCGATAGCACCTAAGAGAACACCGGTCGCACAACCGGCACCGGTCTGTACCCGGATAGCATTTACCGGACAGTTGATGGCACAAGCGCCACACTCAATACATGCCTCTCTATCCGCAAAATAGGCTTTCCTGTCCTTAATGTCGAATACAGCGTGAGGACATACAGTGACACACATGCCACAGCCATTACAGGCCTTGACATCAAGTTGCAGAGTCACTACATTTTCTAAGTACTTAAGCATTTCAAAACCCCCTTAGAAAAATCTGGCCATCACCCAAAGGCCGAAACCAAGTACTGCAGCTACGATTTGCGTCGGCACGGCAAAACGCATTTCCTTCTTAACACCCGAAAGTGACGTATAGGTGCTGGCACCGGTAAAATTCATCGCCATGAAAGCGCCGATAGCAGGTGTCAACAGTACCCAGGCCGCCGTTTCAAGCTGACCCGTTGGCTGAGCCGACGGTATAAATCCTAGCACAACAAGCAGAATCGCAAGTGTTAATCCCACGAATGTCCCTTTCCACGAAAAAGCTCGTCCGGGCAACCACGGCAGAAACATCGGAACTAGGCTGCCACCTGCGAGAAACGCTATTAAGAGTATACATGCCTCGCGGGCCCCGGCCAGCCCCGGCAAAGAATAGCCGTTTCGGCTTAGTCCGGTTAGGAAGAAAACAGCTACCGCAATAAAGATGGCGAGCGGACTCCACTGGATTAGTTCCATGGGAATCAATACTGCACGATCACTAATGTTAAATAGCACTCGTCTCATGGCGGTAGAAGTCTTCATGCCAGCGTCGAGAAAATCCCGGATGTCACGGGCGCGAACCGGCCCATAAATGACACGGAAGGAGCTGCGCTGTTTAACCTGATGGGCAGCTACTCCCGGCGCCCCAAGTTGGGGAATAATAATCAAGCGATGCGCAACTACCTGAGAAAGCTGAGTAACTTCTATTCTATGTACGATTTCATCGGTGCCGAAGGTTCCCTTACCGGCTGCGCACCATACATTGATCCCTTTCGTATCAATGACCATTATCCAGCCGTTGATCCCTTCTAACTCCCGGCGCAGATGGTCGAACGACAGCTTGTAATTGGCGGAAACGAAAACGGGCGATTCGGCTATCGGCGATCCTACTGCGTATAGCCCCGGATCGACTGCGTAATGCATACGCTGTATTCCAAGTCTTGCCTTGATTGCGCCCAGACGGTCGGCCATGCCAAGGCGGGTCGCCACCAGTGGAACCAGACCCGCTGGCGTTTCCACTCTACCAACTATCCAGGATTTTCCTTCTATGGGCATACGCCACCACCACAACATGACCCCGATGACTGTGGCCAGTGCGATACGCGCTCTTGCGCTGCTGGCGAAGGCGCTGTAATCTGAATTGTCTCAACCGGCTTTTGTACGGTATATTTACCGCTAAGATCACCGATACCTACGGTGTATGTCCCCGGTTCTGTCTTGGTCGCTTTGAATAGAATGAAGCTGGACCCCGGTTTCATGACTACCTTTTCGGCTTGTTCTGTCACCTCGTTTATTTTAAGTTCGGCCGTGTAAGTTCCCTCACATCCACCCGTGTTTGCAATATCGGCAGTGATGACCACTTCCTCTCCAGGATTTGCCACTTCCATATTAATATGAAGGTTCGAGAGTTTGAACGACGCAGGCATCAATTTCTCCACGGTAACCGTGAAGCTTTTGTCACCTAAGCTTATTTCGTATGTGCCCGCTTTACTCCTTTGCAGTGTGAATTGAATTTCCTGTGATTTACCTGGCGTAAGTATTACCGTAGTTCTATCGTCAGCTATTCCGTTTACCATCACCGGCACTATATAGGTGGCCTCGCTTTTGCCGGCATTATTTATGGTAGCGGTAATTGTGAATTTATCATTCTCGATCACCCTGCTGGGAGTTACATCCAGTGACACTACTCCAAAATTATTACCTGAAGCTGGTTGGCAGGCCTGCAGTGGCAATAAAGATGCCAGCAATAACAGACCCGTTAAAGCAGTTATCCCTTTTTTCATATTAGTTTTACCTCCCGCGGTGTTAACTTTCCCCTGAATGTATGTCTAAAGAGTAAACAGGAGCCATATCCCGGCGCCTATTAGCACTATCCCTGATATTATGCGTACCGGCGTCACTATCTTATTGGCGATGCCAGATAATTTGCCGAGTCCTACACCCAATATGACGGCTACCATCGGCAGGCTGTATCCGACTGCAAATATGGCAAGTATTGCCGCTCCCCAGCCAGCCTGCCCTTTCAAAAGGGATACCCCGAGCACAACGGGAAGCAGCATAGGGCCGCAGCATCCCATCGTATATGCCGTGCTTGCACCTCCCACGGCAAGCCCGAAAATAGAAGCGCCCAGTAATCCCGATGGCAGATGAGTCTTCCCAAGATCAAAAGTTGGAAGTTTAAATGGCAGAATATTAAGAGCTGCAAAACCGAAAAAAATGGTTATGACTGCAATTAATATCTTGCCGTACAACCCGAAAGTATTGCCGAGTGATTGGCTGACAGCGCCCACCAGCCATCCTGCCGCAGACAGGGCGATTACCGTCCCCAACATAAAGAATCCGGCAATGACAAATACGTCCCTACGCTCCTCGCCCTCACGTGATCCGGCGTATCCAATGACCGCAGCTATAATAGGTGCGCTGCAGGCCAAGCAACCAATCGCAGTTATCAAACCAAGCAGAAAACCGGCCGGAAGCACCAGCAAGCCGAATTCCGGCGCACTAAATATCTGGTTTATCCATTCTTGCATCTTATTATTGCTCTGGTACTATTGCCCGCAGCACCCAGAACCGGGCACGCAGGTTTTCTGCAAAGTCAAATAGGCCTGCAATAACTTTGTCTCAGTAATATCACCTTTGACTATTGCCCCCTGGCCCGTGGCCGCAAGTACAAGCACCGACGGCAATTTCTGTATGGCCAGGCGGTCTAAAGTAGATTGGAATTCGGGGTCTGCGGAACTCAAGGTCATCACTTCGACGGCAGTGCCCGCCTCCCTCATTTTTTCCGCGGCGCTTTTGACCGTCTCGTTCGCCTTGCCGGTCAGATCGTCATTGCCTGGAAATACCACAACGATGAAATCATTGGACGCCCACTTTGAGTTAAGATCTGTTACCCACTTCATTTCTCCGGTTCCGCCTAAAGGCGACGCATTGGCGGCCTTTGCAGAAAGAGCAGGGCTACCCGTCGCGGGTGCCGCAGAACTGGCTGATGTGCGCGTTATCAAGGTGTACGTTACAGCCCCGGCAATCATTAAAACACCAAGCACGCAAACTGCTATTTTCCACCATTGTATATTTTTATATGTCATTTCTACTCCTTTCGCTAAATTTCGAAACATTTCGAGTATCAGATATAAATTTTTTTAAACGGGTGCAGACAGTTTGAAAAATGCTACTAACAAATCAAGTACTGCCAGGTTAACCGAGCATTCCGTGCGCTGCCCGTGCCTTTTTATTTTGATCAGACCGGAGCGGTGCAGCTCCTTGATATGATGAGAGACGGTGGATGACGCGATTCCAAGGTCCTTACCCAGTACACCTACACACTCACATATCTGGTCGCTTGAACTGCAGGGGTCATCTTCCATGCAGCAATTAGCCAGCCGCATGAAAATCTTCACCCTGTAGGGGTTCGACAATGCCTTGAAAATGTCTGCATAGCGTTGGGCATCGTCATCTCGATATTTCGACATGTTTCTACTATAATCTTACCAGTTTATTCTTGTCAAGCATTGATAGACTAACCTTCCTTATTAATGAGTATAATGCAATGGAAGGCAGTAATCCGGTGCTTACACCTGGATGGTGATGCCGTGGTCCCTTTTATCGGTGAGGATCTCAAAGGCTGCGCGGTTGCGGGTGGTTAGCAGGTCGGATGAGCCCTTGTTTGCGCCCTGCTTGTAGCTGATCCTCAGGTCGCAGGAGGCTATCTTGCTATTGAGGCAGTGCTTGTTGCCCCCGGGCGGATTGTAATAATTCAGCCCCACGAACTGGTTGCGATCGCCGGTTATCCTTCCTGCAAGACTAACCACATCGTTCTCCGAGGAGAATTGCCAGTCAAAATAAGTGAAGTGTCCGCGAGCTTTCAAGGTTTGGGCCATGCTGTTGAGGGCATATTCCTCGCCTTTATGCCGTAGCACGATAGGGGTCATGTTTGGCGTCCAGAGGGGACCGATTTTAACCCTGGCCGTGGCGACTTCAAGGAAGCTGTCCGGGTTGTTGCCGAAGCCGGCCACCTGTCCCCAGGCGTAAAGGTCGGTGTGCTTGGAGCCCCAGTTATGGTTCTGGCTGCCCATCCATTTGTCTATGTTTACAGTTTTACCGTCCACGATGAGACTACCGTTGAATTGAGCCATAGGAAGAGGTACGACGCTTTTAGCTTTGGGAAAGCCGGCTGAATACATTTTCAGTGGCAGCAGGAAAAGGGGTTTGCTATTACCACTATATGTCAAATCCCACTTAATCTCGTGATTGTGGGAGGAGGCGCTGCCGGTCAACTTGCCTGTGTTTAATAGGGCGTCACCTATCTTTGCGTCCAGCCCGGATGAACTGAAAGAGCACTGATCAAAAGGCAGCTCTTTCTTAACAGCCGTATTCAGACCGTTTTCGCCGTCGAAATAGACCGCCCACAGTTCACCGATAGCTTTTTCGGGTTGGCCTTGCGGGCTGAAGATGGTATAGCGTATCCAGAAAGCCAGGGGAAGCGACGGGTGGTTGGCCCTCAGGAAAAAACTTTCGTAATGGCCGGTTGTTTGACCGGGCTGGTGGACCGTTTTATTTGCCCTGGTTATCCAGGCACTTTCTGCTGTCTCCATCTCGCTACCTCCGTTTTCGTGTATTTTAGTAATATAGTTTCCCAACAATGGGCTAATGCTCACCCGCGATAACGGCCGCGCCCAGCGCTGCCATAAGGCGGGGATTGTCGGGTACCAGGGTTTTTATGCCGAGCTTCTCATCGATGGCCTGCACCAGGCCGCTGTCGAGCGCACCGCCGCCGATGACCGCGAAATCTTTTTCAAGAGCTACGCCGCGCGACATGCCGCTTATCTTGTCGGCGATCGAACGGTGGATGCCGGCCAGGATATCCTCGAGGCTATCGCCCTGTGAGATGCGCGTGATGACCTCGGTCTCGAGGAACACGGTGCAGGAGGTAGAGAAGCTGGAAGGTTTGGTGGCCCTGAGTGATAGCGGGCCGATCTCATCGATGCTTATCTGCAAGATGCGGGCTACAACCTGCAGCAGCCGGGCGCTGCCGGTAGCGCAGATCTCGGAGACATTGAAGTTGATGACCCGCCCGTCTTCATCCATGGTGATGACCTGGCTGCCCTGGCCTCCTATATCTATGACGGTGCGCACGCCGGGGAAGGTGAGGTTCACGCCGCGGGCGTCGCAGATTATCACGCCGTGATAGCTACCGGCGCTGGCGTTACGCCCGCCGATGCCGGTGGCAACGCTGAACGTGATGTCGGCGGGTTGAAGTCCGGCCTGCTTGAGTGCCTCGGCTTTGACGGCTGAGGCGGTGGTGGCGTAGTTGGTACCCGAGGGTATCACACCCGCACCAATGATTTTCTTCTGGCCATCGATAACTACAGCCTTACTGGCTGCCGCGCCGATATCAATACCGAGGTAATAGGCGCTCACAGTTTTTTCTCCGTGAATTCTATATAGGCTTCGCTGAGCTGTTTTTTCTGTATCTTATAATGGCCGTCCTGTACCAGCTTGAAGGCCTCGTCCCGCGCCAGTATAGCGGCGCCTAATGCGCCGGTGATGAGCGGCTCTTCCGGGACCAGCACGGGCATGCCCAGTACGGTCTCCATGGCTTTGACCATGCCAGAGTTCTTGGCCACGCCGCCGGTGAAGACTACGGGCGGCTCTACCTTGAGCTGCCTGGCCAGCTTGACCACGCGCGTGGTTACGGCGATGTAAACCCCGGCCAGTATATCCGTCAGTGGCTGTCCCTCGGAAAGGCGGGAGATTATCTCCTGCTGGGCGAAGATAGTGCACAGGCTGTTTATCTTGACGGGCGTATCGCTCTGCAGGGATATCTGCCCCATCTCGTTGAGTTCCAGTCCCAGCGTCTCCGCCGCCACCTCCAGGAACCTGCCCGTGCCGGCGGCGCATTTATCGTTGGTGAGGAAGTCGGTCAGCCTGCCACTCTTAATCTTGAGTACCTTGGCGTCCTGGCCGCCGATGTCTATTGCAGTTCGCACATCGGGAAAAAGGGAGGCTACTCCTCTGGCGTGGCAGGTAAGCTCGGTGACCTGCTTGTCGGCGAAGGGGACGTTGACGCGGCCGTAGCCGGTGGAGATGATGTAGGCGACCTGGTCGAGCGTGATCCCCACCTTGAGGAGCACGTCCTCCATGACCTTATTGGCGCGGCGGCGGTGCTCAGCGCCCGTGGGACCTACCACGTAGCCGCGCATCGCGCCTTGTGCGTCCACCACGACCGCCTTGGACATGGTGGAGCCTATATCGATGCCGGCGAAGAAAAGAGCTGGAGTCGCGTTTTCCATGCGGGGCTTGCTACTTTACCTCAGCCCAAGGTCTCCACGAAGGCCTCCACCCGAGTTTTAATCGGGGCCAGAGACCTCTCGCTGTAGTCGTGCTCTATGTAGATGCTGGGTATGCCCAGGGTATCGAGGTAATGCCTCAGGTTGGGGACCTCGTAGCCGTGCGTGTCGCAGTACTTGACGCTCTGCAGGACTACGCCGTTAACGTGCCAGTCGGTCACGGCTTTTTTAATATAGCTGAACCTGCTATCCAGGTCCTTGTCGTAACTGCGCTCGGTCTCTTGATGCTGTGTATCGCGGTAGGTGCGCGGGCACTTGATGTCCACCAGGTAGCGCTGCGCCAGCGCATGCAGGTCATAAGGGGCTTTAACGTCGGCCCAGAAGGCCCTTGTGCCCACGCAGGTGTCATCCACCACAACGTCGGCGCCGGTGCTCTCTACGAGCTCGTAAAGCGACGTATTGTCGAAAACAGGGCCCCACACCAGCAGGCGAGCTTTCTTCTTGGCCGGTTTGATGCTGCGCTCTTTGACTTCCCTGATGACCGCTTCCAGAAGCTCGTTGCCCTCTTCCACCGGCAGGCTGAAAAGTGAAACCATGACCTCGAGGTTCTCCATCGAGTTGAGCCTGGGGGGGTCTGATTTGCGCAGGTCGTAAAGATCCCTGACCAGCTTGCGTTGTTTATTATGCAGCTCACAGGCCTTCTTGAGCTTGTCCCCGCTAAGCTTTTCCCCGGCTAATTCCTCGATGTGCTGTTTAAAGAAATTTATCTGTCCCTCGAAGTAATCAACGGCCGGCGCATGGTCGGTATGGGGCACATCGATGAGGTGCGTGAAAGGCGCGTCTTTAATGTAGTCGCGCCAGGCAATGATGGTGGTCATGCCGATATCGCAGGTATGCGCGCCTACGGCGCCGTCCAGAAAATCGAATTTTCCCTTGATGCCGAGGTCGATAATGCTGCGCAGGAAGGGACAGACAACGGTAGTCGAAACCTTATCCGCAACTGTGATCGGTTCGCTCATATCGCCGAAAATGCGGAAGGGCACCATGCCCATCGCGGTTATTATCTCAATCGGGGGGTAGAGGCAGATGTAGCCGATTATCTTCTTGCCGGCCTTGCGTAACTCGCGCACGCGCTTGCCCCTGTCCGCGTAAATCTCGTGTGCCCTGGAAAGCCCTTTAGTCGTAGCTGTTACCATTTCATTCTCCCTGTTTAATTATTGGCTACCAGTCGAGCCCCCTGGACTTCCTGACCTTCCTGTAGTGGTCCATGGTCTGTTCGAAAGCCTCGGCCCTGGCCAGCACCTCCTGCGGGTTGAAGACGCGTTTGTCGATGATATCGCCTTCCACCCAAAGGCTGGGCACGTCTAATTTCTCCTGTTCCCAATGCTGCACTGTGCGCAGGCTGCAACTGGCTGCGCGGCAGGAGATGAGCGGGTGCATGAAAAAGCCGTCCGCTTTAAAGCCGCGGGCGATCTTGAGGTAGGTCTCGACGATGGGGTTCTGGATGTTGTCAGCCTTGGCCTCCGGGAACACATTGAACATGAAATTGCGGGAGAGGCGCGCCAGCTTCTCGCAGGGGTCGCTATACTTGCTGAGGTCGGGTGGCTTTGGAGCGTGATAGCCGAAGCTCTCGAAGACGAAGTTCCAGCCCATCTCGGCCAGGCTGTCGAAGAACTTAAGGCTATGCCAGGGCGGTAGCTCGGCGAATATGAGACGGTAGCGCTCAGGGTAGTTAATGCCCGATACTTTATTATTTACCCGCTCCTGCACCTCGGCCAGCATGTCCTGGTAGCACTTTAGCGATACCTTCATGTCGCCGGCGAAGAAGAGGGAAGGCGGCATGCTGCTCCAGAAATCAGTGGCGTGCATGGGACCGGGTATCGACTGGCGCAGTTCGCTTATCTTGTAAGTAGTCTCGTGTATTTTTACCGCCAGGTCGGTAAGCTCTTCCAGCTTTGCCCAGTCCATTTTTTGCTTGAAAAGTTTTTCCAGGAAGGCGATGAAATCCTTAAGCTCTTTTACCAGGAACTTCACCTGGTACGCCTCCAAATCAGGTTCGGAGCCCTCGTAAGTGGCCATCATCGGCATCTCGAGGCACCATTCCGGGGCGTCGAAGTAGCGGGCCAGTGACTGGAACCACTTGAAGCGCGCGTCGCAGATAATGCCGGAGCCCAGCAGCAGGGCCGGTTTGGCCATGCCGCCCAGCGGAGCATCGGGCGGTATCTTGCCGCCGTTCTCCTTCATCATACGGTAAGAATAGCCGATGGTGCTCCTGCCATAGCCGCACATGTGGGTGGGGAAGCCGTCCGAGTCGGAGGCATCGAGGAACGGTTCGGCGGCGCCGGAAGCGGCCAGCAAGGTGGCGTAATTCTCCGGGTAGACGATATTCAGCCCCATGGCTTTGAGGGGAAGGTCCCCTTCCCAATAGTTTAACATCGACCAGACGGTCGGCTTACCTTCGTTGCTGGCCTTGAGTGTATCGATGTAATCCTGCTGTACAACATTGCGCAGCGGGTACATGCTTTTGAGCCTGTTGATGGCCCTCTTCTTTTCGGTCTTGGAGGGAGTCGCGGTTTCGCTCATCTTGCACCCCTTTTCGAATTAAATATGAAATGTGCCTGAAATATCAGCCTTTAATCTTAGAATATTATAAGCACATTTGTAAAGAAGCATAAATAGCGGGGATATTTCCTGTGGCAGCTTTTAAATTCAGGGGGCGCTCTTATGATCTCCGCTAACCCGGACATCGCCATCGCTGAAGAACCTGAACTGGTTGCCGCCGTGACCCTTGGAGTAATACATCATGGCATCCGATTTCTTGATCAGGGTTTCCATATCCTCTGCATCTTCGGGATAGATGGCGATACCAATGCTGGTAGTCAAATGTAGCTGATGACCGTCGATTGAGAATGGCTCTATAAAGGAATCCAGTATCTTTTGGGCTATGGCAGTGGCATCTTCCATGTGTTTGGTCTCCAGCATCAGCAGTATAAACTCGTCTCCGCCGACACGGGCTACCGTATCGCTGGCCCGTATTATGCCCGTAAGCCGCGTGCTGACAGCCTTAAGCACCTGGTCGCCTGCGTCATGGCCGAGGGTATCATTGATGGTTTTAAACTCGTCCAGGTCTAACGACATGACGGCAAGCCTGGCTTTGTTGCGGTGGGCCAGCGCTGCTACTATGTTGAAACGGTCGATCAGTAATAACCTGTTGGGCAACCCAGTGAGGAAGTCATGGGTCGCCATTTCTACGAGCTTTTGCTCCAGCTTCTTGCGCTCGGTGATATCCGTCATCAGGGTTGTGATACCCACTACCTCTTCATCTTTATATACCGGCCGGCTGGACATGCGCACAAATATTACCCTGCCGTCCTTATCAAGTACGCGGAATTCCCATGGTTCCAGTTGCCCGGACAGCAGGCTGGTGAAACTGTCTAAAAGGGCCGGCAGGTCATCCGGGTAAATAAGTTGGGTAAGAGGTTTCCCTATTAAGTCGCTGACCTTGTACTTGCTTAACCGCTCAACTATCGGGCTGACATAGGTTATTTTTCCCCGGGTATCCAGTGCAAACAAGATATCATTGATATTCTCTACAAGTGACCGGTATTTATCCTCGGATTCCTTCAGCGCCTCCTCCGCTTTCTTGCGGTCGGTTATATTCCTGGCCTCGGCCAGCATGGATACGGGCTTGCCGCCCGGGTCCCGTATGATACTAAACTTAGTTTCCGCCCACACGGTGGTGCCGTCCTTGCAGTATAACTCAAGATTTAATGTATGGATGGGATTATAGCCCGGGTCGGCCTCCACCCTGGGTAGCTCCTCTGCTAAAACGTCAAACGCCAGTTTGAGCGACTCCGGTGTCATGTGCTTATCCAGCGGCAGGTCTAAAATCTCCTGGGGTGTGTAACCGCGCAGCTTTTCCGCGGAGGGGCTCTGGTAGGTGGTCTTGAGGTTCATATCCATCAGCCATATGGTGTCTGTAGTATGCTCCGATAGTAAGCGGTATTGTTCCTCGCTCTGCCGCAGCCTCTCCGCCTCCTCCTTGCGCTGGGTTATATCCCTGGCAAAGCCAAGCATGACTGCCTGGCCTCCATACTGCACGACACTGCCGTTGATTTCTACAGGTACACGGAGGCCGTCCTTCCTGATGAGTTCCAGTTCAGCGGAACCCGTGGGTTTGTCATTAATAGTATCCTGAAATAACTCTGCAGCCATGGTCAGGCTGTTTTCAGGGATGATATTCAACTCCAGGAAGTTCTTGCCGATTAGCTCTTCACGCTTGTAACCTGTTATCTCCTCGCACTCGTGGTTACTGTAGCGGAAGGTGCCTTCGAGGTCGAACATAAAGACGCCGTCAGGGGCATTCTCCAGGGCGGTCCTGAATTGCTCCTCGCTCTCCTTCAGCGCATTCTCAACCCGCTTGCGCTCGGTGACGTCGCGATTGACGCACTTGAAACCGCTAACCTCTCCCTGCTCATTTCTTTTAAGATCAACCGATACTTCTGAAAATATTATTCTGCCGTCCTTGTGCCGAATCCTGTATGCGAACCCCTTATTTGGTTTTCCTGTCCTGTATACTTCGTTGAAAGCAGCGAAGACACTCCTGGTGTCCTCTTCAATCGCCGAAATGCGATAATTCTTGCCGATCAATTCTTCGCGTGAATAACCGAGGCTATGGCCTGCGGATTCACTGACGAAGGTATAATTGCCGGCGAGATCCACCTCGTAGTAGGAGTCCTGCATCTGTTCAAGTATGGTGCGGTATCTTTCTTCCGAGCGTACAAGCGCTTCTTCAAGTTGCTTGCGCTCGGTGATGTCGCGGCTGACTGACCGAAAACCGATAATCTCACCCTGTTCGTTTTCCCGCACGGAAATCGAGGATTCAACCAATATTATGCTGCCGTCTTTGCGGAGTATTCCGTGGGCGAAGCCTATATTGGGAATTCCCGTATTGAATACCTGATTGAAAGCAATAAATAGGGGCTTGATATCATCAGGTGGGGTGGTAAACCGGTAGCTCTGCCCCACCATTTCTTCCCTGGAATAACCCAGGTTGAGGCATACAGAATCGTTGACGAAAGTGAAATTGCCGGCGAGGTCCACTTCGTAATAAGAGTCATACATCCTCTCCAGGATGGTGCGGTATGTTTTTTCAGAGTGTGCAAGGGCCTCTTCCAGCCGCTTGCGCTCGGTGATGTCCACGAAGCTCCCCAGCGCTGCCTTCTGCCCCATATATCCGATCGGAGAGACCCTTTCCATGACCCACATGATCTCGCCGTTCTTCTTGATGAACCTGTATTCGTAAGGCCTGGAGCCAACTCGGCTCTTCAGGTTCCTGATTGCTTTCTTTCTGACCGCCGGCCTGTCCTGTGGTAGCACAAATTTGGAGTAGCGCGTCCCGATTAATTCTTCACGTGAATAACCGGTCAATTTTGCAAAGAAAGGGTTTACGTAAACAAATTTCTTGGACTGGATGATGTAAACACCGCTTTCGACAGCATCTACAAGATCCCTGCTCAGAGCTACATAATCCACCTGCCCCGACATCCTGCCCTTGCCCTTATTTTGCTTTGATTTCGATGGCATAGCTTACCTGCAAGACAAACTACAACCCCAATAATGCGCTAACAGTATAAAATACGTCATGCAGAATTGCCAGTCAGGGCTTCGCCGGTGTTACTGTATCGTTTGCTGAAAAAGAGGAAATATTTCTACAGGTTGAACCCAGCGATTCTACACTCCTTTGTAGCTTGGCTTTCTCTTCTCCAGAAATGCCTTGGCGCCTTCCTTCTGGTCCTCTGTGCCAAAGCAGAGTGCGAAAAGTTCGCGCTCACACTCAAGGCCGACGGCCAGCGAGGTGTCCAGAGACCTGTTGACGGCAATTTTCGCCAGCTTCAGAATGGCGGGGCTGTTCTTCAAAAAGTCGCCAACCATTTTATCCGTAGCTTCCACCAGCTTGTCTCTCGAAACGACCTGGTTGACCAACCCCATTGCCAAGGCCTCCGCCGCTGAGATGAAGCGCCCGCTAAAGATAAGTTCCTTTGCCCTCTTCTCGCCGATCAGCCGTGGCAGTATCTGGGTGCCACCACCGCCCGGTATGACCCCGACCCTGATTTCTGGCTGGCCGAACTGTGCGGAATCGACAGCAATCACGCAGTCACAAGCCAGCACTATCTCACAACCACCGCCCAATGCCAGACCATTAACTGCAGCAATCACCGGCTTCGGAATAAGGCGTATCATATTGTAAGGCCTTTTCACCCACTTAAGCTTGATGACATCAATAGGATGCATTTTGGGAAACTCGCTAATATCGGCGCCTGCGCTGAAAGCGCGATCGCCGGCCCCCGTGATGACCACAGCGTGGACATCATCGTCCCTTCCGACGGTCTCCAGTGCTTCCACCAACTCGTTGCGCAGCAGATCGTTCTGGGCATTGAGCACCTCAGGCCGGTTCAAGGTTATCCAGGTTGCATGGCCCTTCTTCTCAAAGAGAATCGTTTTCAATTCAGGCATGGTTATCTCTCCTTCGACGTAATGTTGCTATCTAATCACAAAGCAGCCAAAATATAAAAAGACAGTTCCTACAGCTTTGAGAATATCTCCTCATAGAAGGCGTACATCCCTTTCTTGCCCACTCCGCCGGGATAGCCGGCCCGCACCATCATCCTGATCAGGGGATGCAGTTTCCCTTTCTCCGAACCGAGCTCTCTAATTGCGTCTTCTTCTGACGATGCCCTGAGGCCCCAGCTGCCGGTCATGTCCGAAAGCTCAAGCGGACCCATCGGCAGGTTATAGCCCAACTTGAGTGCTTTATCGATGTCCTGTGGAGAGGCGACCCTCTCCCAGACCATCTGGATCGCTTCATTTGAGAGTCCTCTGTAAGCGCGATTGGCCAGGAAGCCGTAGCTGAAGTCCTGGCAAACCACCGGCTCCTTGCCCAGCTTGATCGACATAGCTTTCACGACCTCTATGGTCTCGGGAGCAGTCCTGGCTCCCTTCACAACCTCCACCAGCTTCATCATGGCAACGGGGTTAAAGAAGTGCATGCCTGCTACCTTCTCTGGTTTCCTGGTAGCTGATGCCATCTCCGTTATGTTAAGCATTGACGTGTTGGAGGTCAGTATCACGTCCGGCCGAGTCACCTCATCAAGCTTCTTGAAAATGTCCTTTTTGAGCGCCAAGTTTTCAATGACCGCTTCAATCACGTAGTCGGCCCCTTTGGCCACTTCTTCAACGCTAGCAAACGCCTTTATTTTGCCCATCACTGCCTTTTTGTCGTCCGTCGACATCTTGCCCTTGGCAACGAAGTGCTTCTCAAGCCTGCTGTCAATGGCTTCTATACCTTTGTTCGCAAGCTCCATACTAATATCCATGATATTGACCTTGTAGCCGGCAATGCGCACCAGCGACTCGGTTATCTGGTTGCCCATGTTGCCCGCGCCCAGGACTGCAACTGTGCCAATTTTCTTAATTGTGTTCTCGGTATTCATTTGGAAACTCTCCTTGCGTTTTTGGTCAGGCGATTGATATAATCGCCATAAATTATACTACGTTGCAGCACCCTTTTCCCCACCAGGCGCCATGATTCGGCAGGATTTCTGATTGCGATTTCTCAGTCAGTGAATTCTACTATACAGGGAGGAAAAAAATGGACTTCGATCTGTCTGAAGAGCAGAAGATGCTCAAGGCTGCCATTCACGATTTCGCCGAAAAGGAGGTCGCCCCACTCGTGGAGGAAGCGGAGAAGACCTGCATTTTTCCGCTCAAGCTGTTCCCCCAGATGGGTGACTTGGGTTACCTTTGTCTCAGTTATTCACCGGAATACGGCGCCGCCGGCATGGGCAAGCTGGGTGAATGCATAGCGGTGGAGGCGGTGGCCTACTATTCCGTCGGGTTTGCGGCCGCCACGATGGTGCAGGGAGGAATAGGCACCGCTGCCATTTACAAGCACGGCACAGAGGAGCAGAAGCAGAAGTACCTGGTCCCTGCCATCAAAGGACGCAAGATTGCCTCTTTCGGCCTCACGGAGCCCAACGCCGGGTCGGATGCAGCGGCGCTTCAGACCACGGCCACCAAGAAGGACGGTAAGTATCATCTCAACGGGACAAAGATTTTCATAACCAACGGCACTATCTGCGACTTCGTGGTCGTAGCCGCCTACACGGACAAGAACAAGGGGTCGCGTGGCGGAATGAGCCTGTTCATAGTGGAAGGGAACTCGCCCGGGTTCACGCGTAACAAGCTACATAAGTTTTGCTCCCGCTCCAGCGAGACAGCCGAACTCATATTTGAGGACTGCGCAGTCCCTGCTGCCAACTTGATCGGCGAGGAAGGCCGGGGCTTCTCCTACGTGATCGAATCGCTTATGGGAGGAAGGATCTCACACGCAGCGCGCAGCCTGGGTTTGGCACGTGCCGCCTTTGATAACGCTCTGTCATATGCCAACGACCGCGTCCAGTTCGGCCAGACTATCGGCAGCTTCCAGGCCAACGCCTTCAAACTGGCGCGTATGGCCATGGAGATCAATGCTGCCAAGTGGATGATCTACCAGGCCGCATGGCTATACGATCAGGGCAAACCGCATACAAAGGAGGCCGCTATGGCCAAGCTGTTTGCCAGCGAGGCGGCCATCCATACCACGACTGAGGCCCTGCAGATAAACGGAGGTTATGGCCTGATGGACGATTCCATAGCGCAACGCTACTTCAGGGATGCACGGTTGGGGACTATTACCGAGGGCACATCGGAGATACAAATGCGCGTGATCGCGCGTGAAATAGGTGTGAAGTAGTCATTCGAGGCCAGCTGCGTAGGAGTGCTGTAAAAAGACACTGTAGCTGCGTAATACAATCTCGACAAAATAAAAACCTAATCGTGTGGAGGACATATGAGCAAAGTCGTTATCACAAGTGCGGCACGTTCGGCTATCGGCAACTTCGGAGGCGCCTTGAAGTCGGTGCCTGCGTACGATCTGGCGGCACCCATTCTCAACGAGGTAGTGAAGAGATCCCAACTCGAACCCCAGTCGGTCGATGCTGTAATTCTTGCGCAGAACTACCAAAGCGGCGAATATGTGAACATAGCCCGCATGTCGCTGCTCAAAGCAGGGTGGCCCGTTGAGGTCGTCGGTTTTACTCATGATCGCCGTTGCCCGGGTGGGTTGGATGCTATCACATTTGCAGCCATGATGATCCAGACAGGCAACTTCGACATCATGGTGGCGGGCGGCGTGGAAAGCATGAGCACTACTGAGATGTATTTTAAAGGAGAGATCAGGTGGGGCATAGGAGGAACGGGGGACATGCCCAAAGGCCACGGCAGCCTGTCCACGTGGTCAATACCCCTACACGACAGGATATTGAGGGGTAGAGTGATGTCACAGCCGTCAGAAAGGTTCGGCGTGCTTCAGTCCATGATGACCTGGGCTGAGACGGCCGCCAAAGAGCATGGCATAACCAGGGAAGATGTGGACAAATGGACACTCATTAGTAACCAGCGCGCCTGCGCTGCCATCGAATCGGGCAAGTTCCAAGATGAAATAGTCCCTATACCCGTCCCCCAAGGGAAGGGCGAGCCGGTCATGTTCTACGTAGATGAGCGTCCGCGCAAGGACACCAGCATGGAATCGTTAGCCAAGCTCCGGCCTGTCCAGGGCGGGGTTTGCACAGCGGCGAATTCTTCCGGTGAAAACGACGGAGCGGCAGCGGTTGTGCTAATGCCGGAGGAGAAAGCCAGAAGCCTCAAGTTGAAGCCGCTCGCTTACATGAAAGCGTTCGCCTACAGCGGCGCCGATCCCCGCATGGCATGGAAGTCCGCCAGCAAGGCAACCGAGATGGCACTGAATAAGGCAAGAATGTCCTTGAAAGACATCGACCTCATCGAGATACACGAGGCCTTTGCTGCACAGGTATTGGCTAATATGAAGGAGCTCAACCTGACGGAGAAAGACCATGACCGCATCAACGTCAATGGCTCGTGCGTGTCGCTCGGCCATCCTCTCGGGGCAACCGGCGCCCGCATCATGACCACACTTACGCATGAAATGCAGCGGCGCAATGCCAAAACCGGCCTGATCACTATCTGTGGTGGTGGTGGGATGGGTGTATGTGCAATTGTGGAAAAAGTCTAGAGCAAGGGTGTTGCAACTAGTAGATCACTCTCGATACAATGGACTGATCCAGCGCAGCCCTAAGCCTGAGTAGCACCTGGATTGTGCGGCGTCCCGGCTCCTTTTTCCCGTAGATGCTCTTGTAAAACGGCATACCTCCACCTCCCCGTTAAATTACCTGAATATATTATGCCAGACGATGTTCTACTGCGCCTTCAGCTTACGCACGCTGTTGGACTTGCACTTCGGGCAGATGCGTTCCTTCAACTTCCGGTCAGGGTCGGCTTCCAGCTCGTAGGTGTTGCCGCAGCGCAGGCATTTAAAATGGTCTTTGGCCAATTTATTTCACCTTCAAATAAAATCTAAGCGGCTTTCGCCTTCTCTTTTTCTCTCTCGGCAAGGACCTCCTGCGTATGTTCGATCTCTTCTTTCGTGACCTTGGCGCGAAGCTTCTCCAGCTCCTGCATGATCTCGACGAAGCGCGGGCCTTCGGCTGCGCTGATCCATTCCAGTTGCAGCCTCTCGGGGCGTATGCCCAGCTTCTCCATGGCCTCCCACATCCTGTCGGCCCTCTTCTGTGTGGAGTGGTTGGCCGTGATGTAGTGGCAGTCGCCGATATGGCAGCCCGAGAGCAGCACCAGCGGCGCTCCCAGCTCGAAGGCATGCCAGAGGAATTTCTCGGTCACGCGTGCGCTGCACATCACCCTGATGAAGCGGTTATTGGCCGGGTACTGCATACGCGAGATGCCCGCCACGTCGCTGGCGGCATAGCTGCACCAGTTACAGAGGAAGCTGACAATCTTATTCTGCGGGTTGACGGCCAGGGCTGAGTCGATCTGCGACATGATCTGGTCGTCCATGAAGCCCCGGATGGTGATGGCATCGAAACGACATTCGGCCGAGCAGGCGCCGCAGCCGGCGCAGGCGGCCATTATAACCTTTGCCCCGCTCTTGGCCTTGATGTCCACTTCCAGCGCATTGTAGGGGCAGACTTTGGCGCAGACGCCGCAGGAAGTGCATTTGCTGTTGTCGATGACGGCCTTGACGCCGTCGCCTTTGATGATGTCGGCGTTGAGTATAATCGAGCTGCGCGACACGGCGGCGCTAGCCTGCGTGACGCTGTCCTTGATATCCTTGGGCGCTTCCACTGAACCGGCGAAGAAGATGCCCGGCGTGGGGGCGTCCACCGGCTTGAGCTTGGGGTGAGCTTCCATCATGAAACCGTCGGATGTGAGTGAAACGTTGAGCAGGTTGCTCAGCTTCTTCAGCTCGCTGTCCGGCTGGAGGCCCACGGAGAGCACCAGCATATCGAGCTCGTAATTCTCAACCAGGCAGGTCGTGGTGTTCTCCACGCGCACCCTGATGTTTTTGGTAACGGGGTCTTCAATGACCTCGCCGGGGAAGCCGCGGATATAATGCACGCCCTCTTCCTTGGAGCGGCGGTAGAGGTCCTCGAAGCCCTTGCCGTAGGCACGGATATCCATGTAGAAGACATAGATCTCGGTGCCGGCGTAATGCTCCTTGATCAGCAGGCTGTCCTTGATCGTATTCATGCAGCAGACATTGGAGCAGTAGGGGTTGCCCCTGTTGACCGTGCGCGAGCCGACGCACTGGATGAAGCCGATGCGCTTAGGCACCTTGTGGTCGGTCGGGCGGAGCAAATTCCCCTGTGTGGGCCCGCCGCCGCAGATCAGCCGCTCGAACTCCATGGTGGTGATTACATTGTGGAAGCGGGTGTAGCCGTATTCGTCCAGCGCCCTGGGGTCGTAGATGTCCATGCCGGTGCAGACGATGATGACGCCGACATTGAGCTCTACCAGCTTATCTTCCATGTTCAGGTCGATGCAGTGCTTTGCGCACACGCCGACGCATTTATTGCAGCGCACGGGATTGTTGCCCAGGCAGTTCTTCATATCGATGATGTGGGAGGCCGGGACGGCCTGCGGGAAGGGTATGTAGGCCGCCTTGCGCGAGGCGAAACCATGCTGGAACTCGTCCGGCACGATCACCGGACAGACCACGGCGCATTCGCCGCAGGAGTTGCATTCCTTCTCGTCCACGTAGCGCGCCTTCTTATTTACGGTAACCTTGTAGTTACCGATATAGCCGCTGACCTTAACTACCTCGCTGTAGGCCATCAGCTCGATGTTGGGGTGCTTGCCGGCGTCCATCATCTTGGGGCCGAGCACGCAGATCGAGCAGTCCATAGTGGGGAAGGTCTTGTCCAGCTGCGCCATTACGCCGCCGATGGAAGGCTGTTTTTCCACCAGGTAGACCTTGTGGCCGGACTCGGCCAGGTCCAGTGCGGCCTGTATGCCGGCGACGCCGCCGCCGATGACCAGCGCGGCATGCGTGACGGGTATCCTGGTCTCCTCGATTGGCTGCAATAGTTTGGCCTTGGCCACGGCGATGCCGATGATGTCGGCGGCCTTTTCCGTAGCCGCTGCTTTCTCGTGCAGGTGCACCCAGCTGCAGTGCTCGCGGATGTTGGCCATCTCCAGCAGGTAGGGGTTGATCCCGGCCTGGCTGATGCAGTTGCGGAAAGTCGACTCGTGCATCCTGGGCGAACACGATGCCACGACGATGCGGTTGAGGTTATGTTCACGTATAAGGCGTTTGATCTCTTCCTGTCCCGGGTCGGCGCAGGTGTACTTGTTCCTCACCGATACCACTACGCCGGGGATTTTAGCGGCGGACTCTTTAACGGCTTCGCAGTCGACCGTGCCGGCTATATTCATGCCGCATTCGCAGACGAAAACTCCTACCCTGATATTATCTTCTTCCAATTATCCATTCTCCTTCTGCGCTAGGCTTTGCGCCGCCAGGTGGTAAAGGTCCACGATCTTTATACCGGCGTATTTGCCGTCGCCTGACATCCCGGCGCAGGTCAAATGTATCTGGCATTTGGGACAGGACGTGACCATGTAATCGGCGCCCGTCGCCTCGGCCTGCCTTAATCTTTCATCCTGTATCTGCTTGTTGACCGAGCCGCAGAACATCCACGGGCTGGCCCCGCAGCACAGCGAATTTTCCTTGTTATTCTCCATCTCGCAAAGCTCCGCGCCTGCCAGGGACGTGAGCAGGTTGCGCGGCCCGTCGTACATCTTGAAATGCCGCCCCAGCTTGCAGGAATCGTGGAACGCGGCCTTAATCTTTTTCATAGCGGCGCCCTTGAGCTTGAATATCTCCGGCACCTCGGTGATATGGATAACTTCCACATTCCAGCCGTCCACGTACCTTGGGTAGTCTTCCTTCAGCGTATAGTAACATTCGGGGCAGGAGGTAATTATTTTCTTGATGCCCCTTGCCCTGCGCTCCTCCACATTATTCCGTCCCAGGGCGGCGAAGCCGTTGCTGTCCCCGGCCAGCAGCAGGTCGTGCCCGCAGCAGCGTTCGTTGTTCAGCAGGCCGAAGGGGACCCCGGCCATATTGAGCAGCCGCATGGCGCCGATCGTGCCGTCGGTCAGCTTGATGTTGAGGTCCTTGAAGATCGTATCGAAGTAGGGTGCGCAGCCCACGAAGAAGGCCGTATCCCCCGAGCCGTTTACCTGGATATCGGCGGGCAGCCAGCCCGAGCGGTCCTGCTTAATATCATCCTTGCCCATCATGTGCATGACGGACTCGGTTACGCCGCCGTGGCTGTAGACCAGCTCTGTGCCGTTCTCCCGTGACAGCATGCGCAAGTGCCTGATCAGCTCAACGTAGCTGACGTTGTAGTTGCACCTGACCGTGCACATGTTGCAGCCGACGCATGACCATATCCGTGCGTCGTCATAGGCGCCGCCTTCGTTGCTGAGCGCTTTTTGCACGATCAGCCGCGGGCTGAACCTGGGATCGAAGCGGTTGACCGGGCAGACCGCGGTGCATTTACCGCAGTCCAGGCAGAAATGCGCCCTGGTCTGGCGTATGATTTCCTGCATATTCATGGCTTATTACCTGTTGCGGCCGTTACTTTAGCCTTGCTTTCGAGGGCAGCATTGAACGACTTAACCGTTTCGATGAAGCCGGTGCCGTCGAAGGCGTCCAGCCTTGCCAGCCGGACCCTGTCGCTGTTTTCGCCGAGCATGCTTAACAGCTGCCTGGCCTTATCAAATTCAACCTCAATATTTTCGCCGTAGCGGCCGTGGCGACACTCGTGTGGCTGGCATCCCAGCAGCAGCACGCCGTCGGCGCCGTATTCCAGAGCGCGTAATATCAGCCCGGCATCTATGCCGGAAAGGCAGGGCAGCTTGATCACAGTGACCGATGCAGGGTAAGGCATGCCCGCATTGGCTGCGGCGTCTATACAGCTCCAGCCATCCCAGCTGCACGAGAATACTACGATTCTACTGTTCATCTAACCATACTCAATATCGATTTGAGCGATGCATTGACGGCAACGCTGCCCATCCGGTTGAGGCTAATGGCCCCGGTGGGACAGGTGGCGGCGCACGCCCCGCAGCCCGTGCACAGGTGCTGCTCGAGGTAAGAGTTCTGCTGGCCTGCCGCGTTTACCTGCATTTCGATAAGCGGGCACTGGTCGGCGCATTTATGGCAGCCGCGGCACAGAGTGATGTTAATCGCGGCCCTGTCCGCCGGGACGATGATGCGTTTCGATTGCAGGTAAGCCAGGATCCTGCCTGCCAGCAGGATGCCGCGGGTCACATCCTCGACCTCAGCGCCGTTGTCGATAAAAAGCCCGGAGCGGCTGAGTGCCTCTTCATATTTGGCTTTGCTGTATTTGTTTTCATCGGAGCCTGACAGGGACAGTATGCGTACCAGCAGCCTGCCGCTGTAGGTCGTCCCCAGCTTATTTATCTCGCGGCTGCCTGCCGACCCGTCCAGGATGATGGCCCCGGCCCTCAATACTTCCCCGCCGTTTACTTTCACCTCGTAATCGCCGGGCCGGCCGTTTATTTCAAATGTGTTGTAGGCCAGGTCGAGGCGGCGCACGCTGCAGCCCATCCTTTCCAGCGTGAGGGATGCCATTTCCCCGGCTGCGGAGAGGCCCAGGAAAAGCGCCGACTGCCGGATGGGATAAGAAGTGCTTCCTTGGGCATCGATAAGGCTGTTGCGTGAGATCACGGCCTCGATCATTTTTTCCGCGCTGGCCGTGGCTGCTTCAGGGTCGTCATGGTGCGCCCAGGCGCTCAACTCTCTTATGTTGACATAATCTATGGTGAAATCATCATTACCTACCAGGGCCTGTTCGAGATGCTTGCGGCTGAGAATGCGCCTGTCGTTACAGCTGTAGCAGGGCTGCTCGTAGTTACAGCAGCGGCAGGCGGCCAGTACTGCCCTGTCCAGCCCTTCCGCCCGGATCTCTTTCAAGATAGCTGCCGCTCCGGCTTCGGTGCAGGCCTGTTCCACCTCGGCCACATGGCCTACGTTGGCATTGGATGAGAGGGAGTTGAACAGGCGGATGAAGTCGATCACAGAGCTGTTGTTGCCGGTGCAGCTGCAGAGGAATACGCCGCGTTTTCCCTTCGGTTTAGCGGCAACCTCCTTTGTTACTAGTGAGGGGAAAGCCTGTGCTTCAGGGGCGGCCGTAGCAAAGGCCAGGCTCGAGTCCTTGTTCAGCACGGTATTGATAACGGCGGCCATGCTTTT
>CAIMUM010000032.1 GCA_903844685.1 uncultured Dehalococcoidia bacterium | reverse complement strand
GGAGACCCTGCCGGGAGTGCTCGTTGCGCCCACGCTGGTGCTGGGCAGGACGGACTGCACCTACTTCACCGGCCTCTCACCCTGTTGCTACCGCTTCGTGCCGCAGCGCATACCCGGTGAGGAGATAGCCTCCCTCCACGGAGTGAACGAAAGGATCTCGCTGAACAGCTATGCCGAGATGATTAGTTTCTATATCCGGCTGATGCAGAACTCGTGCGGCTGAGTATGCTATGATTTATTTTCACCCATCACGCTTCGCAATCATTTTTTTCCGAACCGTTTATCACAGGTAAAGGAGGGATCATATGAGTGCAGGAGTACTGAACAATATCAGGGTGCTCGACTTCGGCCAGTACATCGCCGGCCCCTTCGCGGCCATGCTGCTGGCAGAGCAGGGCGCCGATGTCATCAAGGTGGAGCGCCCGTCGGGCGACCCGATGCGCGGCGAGGACGCTTTCATGGTCTGGAACCGCAGCAAGAAAGGCATCACGCTCGACCTCAAGAAGACGGAGGGCTTGAAGATCGCCCTCGACCTGGCCAAAAAGGCCGATGTCATCATCGAGAATTTCAAGCCGGGCGTTGCCGACAGGCTTGGTATCGGGTACGACAAGATCAAGGAACTCAATCCCCGCGCAGTTTACTGCTCGATCTCCGGCTTCGGCCCCAAGGGGCCGTACGCAGGTTGGCCCGGCTACGAGCAGATCGTCAGCACGGTAGGCACGGTTTACAACGAGCAGGGGCTGGCCACGCATCCCCTCTACGTCGTGCTTCCGCTGGCCAGCCTCTACGCCGCCGTGGACGCGGCCTTTTTCATCGTGGCCGGTCTGTGCGTGCGGGAGAAAACAGGCAGGGGACAGAAGATTGAGGCCTCTCTTTTCCGCTCGATACTGAGCTCCTTCCGTCAGCACAACGTCGATTTCGAGGGCATGTTCCGCGCCCCCTGGGGCCCCACAGGCCCCTTGCCCCTCTACCGGCCATACCAGTGCAAGGACGGCAAGTGGCTGTTCACCGGGCTGGGCAATCCCAAATTTTTCATGCAGTTTGCCGTTGAGCTGGGCCACGACGAGTGGCTGACCGACCCTCTTTTCGAGGGAGCGCCCTTCCTCATCTTCCCACCACGCAATGCACAGGTCATGTCCATGATAAAGCCCATCTACAAGACCAAGACTCGCGACGAGTGGCTGGAGCAGTTCAGATCGGTGGGTATCCCCGTGGCGCCGGTGCAGAACATCGATGACTTCATGGCCTACGATCAGGTCATCGCCAGCGGCATGCTGCAGACGGTCAAAGAGCCCAAAAAGGGCAACGTAAAAGAGATGGGCATCCCCGTGGACGTAACCGGCTGCCCGGGCAAGATAAAGGGCCCTTCGCCGCAGCCCGGCCAGCATACGCGCGAGATACTCAAAGAGCTGGGCTATTCGGCGCAGGAGATTAAGCGCCTGAAACAGGGTAATGTAATTAAACTGGCGCCGAGGAGGAAATAGGAAAATGATGGCATTAGAGAAGATCAGGGTAGCAGATTTCACCACCATGCTGGCCGGCGCCGGTGTATGCCGGGAGCTGGCCGACCTGGGCGCCGACGTTATCAAGATAGAGCCCGCCGACGGCGACTCCTGGCGTATGTTGGCCGGCGGCTTCATGGGCGTAAACCGCGGCAAGCGCGGCGTGGTCATCGACCTCAGGAAGGAGGAGGCGCGCGCCATTGCCCATAAGCTCATCGCCACCTGCGACATGCTGGTGGAGAATTCCCGCCCCGGCATCATGC
>CAIMUM010000031.1 GCA_903844685.1 uncultured Dehalococcoidia bacterium | reverse complement strand
ATGCCGCTGGCAATGGTGATGCCCAGTATATGCAGTATATATACCACGAGAATAAAGATATAGGGTTTATTCTTAAATACCTCCCTGTATGTTTTCCAGAAGCCCATGGATTGAGCCGGTCTGACTGCCGCAGATTCCCTGACTGAAAAGACGGTGACCAGGGTTGAAACGAGCAGCACTGCGCCGAAGATGATACCCATCAGCACGAAGCCCAGATCTTTATTCGGCGCCATGGCCACGATGGGCAGCGCCAGGCCGGCGCCGAGCAGGGTACCGATGCCGGCAAAAGCGAAGCGGTAACCGTTGAGCGATGTCCTCTCATTGTAGTCAGGTGTCAATTCGGGTCCCAGCGAAGAATAGGGGATGTTGACCGTGGAATACGCGGTGCAGAGGATGATATAAACGACCATTGTGTAAATGAAAAGCACGGCCTGGCTGATGCCGGCGCCGATGACCAGCGAGGGGTTGGTAAACATGATGATCATGGCTATGAAGAGGGGTATTGCGCCACCCAGCATGAACGGCCTGCGCCTGCCCATCTTAGTTTTAGTTCTGTCCGAGAGATAGCCGATGATGGGGTCGTAAAAGGCGTCCCAGATACGTCCCACCATGAGGGCAGTGCCCGCCAGCGCCGCGGCCAACCCCACCGTGTCGGTAAGGTAGTTAAGCAATACAAAGGCCGTTGCCGTGAAGAACAGGTTGCCTCCGAAGTCGGCTACACCGTAACCGATTTTTACGCCTACTGCCAGCTTCTTCTCTTCCATTTTAACCTCTACTCCTTATATCTGAATTTTGGTCAACCCGGTTTAATAAAATCGCCTATACATATATATATTATCAGTCAAATTCACTGCCGCTTATACAATCACCGTATCGATTGCCAGCAACTCGCAGGCCTCTCTTACGGCTGCTGTGTAATCGCCGTGGATCAGGCTGACGTGGTGCGTAAATCCCTCCTTAACCAGCGTCCGATACAGCTTATCCAGGTCTTCAACCTGCACCCAGCTCCAGGAACCCCTCAGGGCCTGGTTGGGCTGGAGGATCTTCCCGGTGGTAATCAGCATCTTGAACCGTCCGTCGCGCTCTGTCAGGCGGTTGAGCGTCACCACGCCGGGTTTGAGCGGGAACTCGGCCGTCCCCACCGTGTTTTCCTTGCCCAGTGGTTTGCTGAGGATACTGTGGCTCATAACATTTATGCTGCAACCCTTACAAACAAGTGAAGGAGGAGCATTGCCGCAATGCCATGACAAGAATACGTTTTTCTTTTCCTGGTGCTGTATCGTCCAGTCGACAAAATGCGGGCGTGCCGTTTTCAAAGAAGCTGAATGCTGGACCAGCATGGTCAGTGCCCCGTAGATGTCGACTTCGCAGGCGGTCAACAGCCCGGCATCGGTCAATCTACCCAGGGCATAGCATGATGAGATGCCGTAAACTTCCTGTATGGCAGTCCAACATTGCACAGCCATGGCTGCAAGCCCCTTTTCTTCGGCAAATTGCCTGAGCCCAAACTGCAGGCCCGCGATATTTTTCACTGCTTCGCCGTCCAGCGGGGACAAATCAGCTTCCTTTTTCATTGCCCGGATAATCTTTTGCAGCTCCGGGGAACTTGACTTCAGCCCTTTGATCCTCTGCATGATATCAAGAAGTGATGTGGGCACGACCCGCTGCTTAAACTGCAGCATCATGGCGTCTTCGTTGCAGATGCAGGTCTCGAACCGCTCCGGGCGGGGGCCGACCAACCCAATACGCGCCCCGATAAAACCATTCACTACCGCGCAAACCCGCACAAAATCGGACATTTGTTGCTTAAAGACATCTTCCTCGGGAAACAAGATACCGGCAAAAAGAAAGGGCATTTTCCTGCGGTACAATCCGGAGGAAACGGCCAGGGCGCCGCAAAACGAATCAGACCTGCGGTTACCGTCGGCGGTGAAAGGTCCCTCTTTCGTCCCAAAAAGCATCAGCGGGTAACCTGCAAAAGCCGAGGCGACGGATAAAGCTGAGACCTCGTCGCCAAATGTCATGGTCCCGATAATCAAGCCCTGTATGCCCCTGGCTTTGAATAGTTCAATAGTCTTATCCGCATCGCCGTCATCCCTCACCAGACCGCCCGCTGTGAGCTTTGCATCGGGGGCCACGACCTCAAGTTGCGGAATACCGGCAAGCGCGTCCAGACAGCGTTTACGCATCCGCACAGCCCAGCCATCATCGAAGGGTTCCCTGTGGGCAGGGACGAAACCTATCTTTAGCTTTTCCATAAACAACCGCCTTTTCCGTTAAGTGACTGCGTGTTGTCCACTTGCTATCCGCCACCGGATGTCTGATTGATTTTTACTTGAGCCATACTATATAAGATGCGGCGCATTGTCAACACGCATAAATACAATTTAGCTGATAAATCAATGTGTTATAATACAGCAAGCTGAGAGCAAAGACTACTATGGGTGAGGTTGAATTATGATAGCATTGCTTATTATCCTGCTGGTTCTCGTAGTTCTGGTCTTAGTATACTTCGGTGTGCTTCTGTGGTTCAGGGACCCATCCCTTAACCTGCGCTTTGACTTCGCTAAACTTAAGGCCATTCCCTGGCGCTTCGGAAAGGACTTCCTGTGGGGCAGCGCCACCGCGTCCCACCAGATCGAGGGGAATTGTACCAACAACAACTGGTATCAATTTGAGTCGGCCGTAGATGAGCAGGGAAAGCCCAAGATCAGGGATGGCCAGAAGGCCGGGCTGGCTTGCGATAGCTGGAACCGCTACAAAGAAGACACCCGGTTGATGAAAGAGCTTTCGCTTAACTCATACCGGTTTTCGGTGGAGTGGAGCAAGATCGAGCCGAAGCAGGGCGAATTTGACGTTGCTGCATTGGATCACTATGAGCAGGTAGTCGACGACCTGCTGGCCAACGGCATTGAGCCGGTAATCACCCTGCACCATTTCACCAACCCGCTGTGGTTTGAGCAGCAGGGGGCATTTCTCCAGGACAACTCGCCGCAGATCTTTGCGCAATTCTGTGAGCGGGTGGTGCAGCGCCTCGGGCCCAAGGTTAAACTGTGGTGCACACTCAATGAGCCCAATATTTATGCTATTTTCGGATATGCAACCGCTGAGTTCCCTCCCGGCGAGAAGGACTACAGGAAGGCGGCAAGAGCTTTCCGGAACATGATGCTGGCGCATACAGCGGCTTATCAAGTGATTAAAAGGATCCAGCCGCAAGCGAAGGCGGGGCTGGCGATCCATATACATTTATTCGATCCGCTCAACCCCTGGAACATTTTTGACGTACTGGTAGCCTACCTGCTTAACAAGAATATGAATGACTGTCACTTCCCATACCTCACTAAAGGACGTTTCAGCTTCTCAATACCAGGCATGGTAAATGAGACTTATTCCGGCGCGGAGAAAGACGCCTTCGATTTCATCGGCCTGAACTACTATACACATAGCTACAGGAAATTCCAGCTGTCCGGGAGCGATCAATTCCCCGAAGTAATGAAGCTGCCGCCTGATCAGTTGACGGACATGCAAAACGAGGTATATCCTGCGGGACTCTACCGCGCGCTTAAACTTATCACGCGCTACACGTCCAAACCCATTTATATCATGGAGAACGGCATCGCCGATAAAGCAGACACCAGGAGGGCCAGCTATATTGAGGAACATCTGCTGGTGCTGAACAAGGCCATCGCCGATGGAATTGATATACGGGGATACCAGTACTGGTCGCTGCTGGACAACTTCGAATGGGCCAAGGGATTCGATATGAAATTCGGGCTGTATATGGTTGATTTCGCTACCCAGAAGCGGACGCTGCGCGAAGGCAGTCGTAAATACCTCGAGATTATCCAGGCCAGCGGGAAATCGTTCAAGAAGTGATCCCATGATATTACGCCAGGCAATGGGATTGCCACGCCCTTCGGGCTCGCAATGACGAGAGGAAAAGCCTTTCGCGATGACGGGAGGAAAAGCCTTTCATAATGACAGGTAATTAAGAGGGCCCGTTAATCGTAGTGTGGAGAGCAGGCACACACCTCAAAACGATCACATCGCTTAACCCGGGTAAAAGGCGGGCTGCCCGGTCAAAACCTTTTAATAGAAAAGAAGCGATGTTTTTGGGTAACCTGGCCAGTAAATCCCCCCAACCGGGCATGCAGCTAAGCATCGACACACCGATGACCTTATCCACCTTCAGATGCTGGCCCGCCAGCTTGAGAAGCATCCCGTAACTGAATTTAATGGTATGGTCCGGCGGCGGTTCCCAGGGCAGGCGCTTGTAGGGGTTCCTGATATTGAGTATCCGCCGCACCCAAAAAATAAATTTGCCGAGCTTAAAACCCAGACTTTCAAAATTAGCGATGGCAATTACAGCATACCCTCCGGGTTTGATAACCAGCGCCATCTGCTGCAGCGCTTTACCCGGATCGGCGAAGTGGTCCAGGGCCCCTTTACAGACAACCTTATCAACGGATCCGGCAACGATAGGGATATTCTCACCGATGGCCTGCAGCACGAAAGTATTTTGTCCGTTCAACTTCAGCGTTTCACGCGCATGCGAAATCATTACAAATGAGGGCTCGAGACCGATTAACATTGCCCCCGATTCAGACATATTGACGATATCAATGGCCCGGCCGCACCCGACATCCAGGATGCGTTCACCCGGCTTTGGGTCAACCATGTCTATGGTCGCCCGGCTCATGCGATAAAAGAGAAATTCGACATCCGGCCTGATCCTGTCAGGTAATACCTCATTGTCATCCCAATTTAAATCGATCCTGTTCATTTATGTTGTCCAATGGGTGAATAAAATACGTAACCCGATGCCTATTAAGACAACGGCCCCCAGCAGCAAAGCCCACCTGCCGATCCAGGCACTTACCCTGCGTCCTAACCAGTAACTGAAAGCGGTAATCGAGAAAGCCACGGCGCCGATTATAGCCGCGGCAATCCAGATATTGATATGCAGAAATGCAAAGGACAGCCCTACTGCCAGGGCATCGACACTGGTTGCTATCGCTAGAGCAAGCAGGTTCGGCCACCTGGTGATATCCACGCTTTCAGATTCGGATTTACCCTTGATAAACTCCCAGGCCATCCTCACACCGATAAATGCCAGCAGCGCAAAGGCGATCCAATGGTCGTAATTGGAAATATACTGCACAACCGTCTGACCTATCAACCACCCCAAAAGCGGCATCCCCATCTGGAAAAGCCCGAAGGCCAGCGCTACCCGTAACATGGACTTCCAGGAGAATTCTTTGCCGGATGCGCCCACACTCAAAGATACAGCAAAGCAATCGGCGGAAAGCCCGAGGGCAATCACAACAACAAAGAGAAGGTCAGGCAAATTCATAACCGGTAAAGTATATCAAAATGAGATAGAGGGCATACCGGTTGGCACAATTATTATTATGTAAACTATTATTGACCGGCCGGGCTGCCGGCCGCCTTTTCCAGATCTGCATAGCTGGCCATACCCGATATTTTATCGACAAATCCCGCTAAATTCCCATAGGTCTTGCGCAATTTAAGCATGTCCTGGTAAACCGGGCTGACCGCGCCGGGATCCTGTCCATAAATTCCATGAAAGGCGAAATATGCCTGGTTCAACTTCCTGATCGCATAGCCGTGCTGATTGAAATACAGCCGCCTGTCCTTCATGTACTGTTCAGCTTCCCCGATTTTGCCCGCGGCAAGCAACCCGTCGACATTCAGCCTGGTTTCCCTCATTTCCTTATTAAAGTCGAATACCACCTGGCCGGTGACATTCACCTTGCCGCCTGCATTTGAATAATAACGCTCATACACCTTGTCCCCGATCTCCCGCGCGATCATACCCGCCAGGGTTTCATTCATCACGATAACAGCGGGGTCCTGGCGCAGCCCCAGTGAGTCAAGCAGATATAATGAACCGAGCGGTTTAAAGGCCAGGTATTGATGGGCCCATTCCTCCACCGCGGCGTTCACGATATTTTCCGCCGGCATATCCGGCGACACGATAGCGGGATACGCAGCGCCGAAACCTCCAAGCTGAACCACCAGTGACGATAAGTCCAGTGCATCAACTTTATCTTCAATTTCAGCCATGGCT
>CAIMUM010000030.1 GCA_903844685.1 uncultured Dehalococcoidia bacterium | reverse complement strand
TGCCGATCACCCAGCCTGCGGTGATGGCAATAAATAGTCCGGTTGCCACGTAGAGCAGCGCTATCTTCCAGCCGAACATGCTGAAGAGGAGGACGATGGCAACCTCGTTAATCATCGGGGCAGCAATGAGGAAGGTGAACGTTACCCCGAGCGGGACTCCGGTCTCGACGAAACCGATGAAAAGGGGCACGGCCGAGCATGAGCAAAAAGGAGTCACGATGCCGAGTCCTCCCGCCAGCACATTGCCTGCAAATTCCCGCTTGCCAGCAAGCAGCTGCCGGGTGCGTTCGGGCGTGAAGAACGAACGTATGATACCGACAGCGAATACGATAATGGTTAACAGCAGTATGACCTTGGGTGCCTCGTAGAGGAAAAAGGCGATGCTGCTGCCGGGATGGCTGTCAGCCGGGAGCTGCAATACCGAGTAGGTTAAGAGACTGGCGGCGGGTTCCACCAGCAGGTATAGCAATACCCAGATGGCCAGACCCGCTCCCAAAAGAAGCATAAGCTTCCATTTGCGGTTACCCTTTTCTTTGTCCGTGTGCACAGGGACAGTGGGGTTATACTGGAAGGCTTGTTCTTCTATTTTCAAGGCCAAGATTTGTACCGCCTGCGCAATTATAGTAATATATAAACATATGTTGATATGTTACTGTGGTAGAGCCTGTTTGTCAACCGGGCATTTCAATTATAATGCTGCAGGGGGAGTAGTTTATTTAGAGGTGTTGCCATGAGCGATACGGTAAGAGTGTTTAAAGCGCTTTCAGACGGTACCCGGTTGAGGATACTGAACATCCTGTTGGCGAAAGAATGCTGCGTTTGCGAGGTGATGCAGGTGCTGGGCATATCCCAGCCGAGCGCTTCACGCCACCTTTCCATATTGCATGGCGCCCGGTTGCTTAAGGCGAGAAAAGAGGGTATCTGGATGTATTACTCCGTTGATCCCGAGGACATGCCGGCGTACGCGCGGGAGATAATTAAGGCTGTCAGGCTGGCCACGGCGGAGATGCCGGAAGCCAGGTTGGACAGGCAAAAATTGCGGAAAACTGTAAAACAAAACAATGTTTGCGTTAATTGATGTGAGAACACTAAAAAATGGACATTCAGGGCTTTGCCAACAGCCTTAACCTGCCCGGTTTATCAGCCTTCATGTTGGGCGTAATGGCCTCGTTGGGCCCCTGTACGCTGGCCACCAACCTGGCGGCTGTGGCCTATATCAGCCGCCGGATATCGGAGCGCAGGTTTGCCGTCACCAGCGGGGCTCTCTACACGCTGGGCAGGATGATAACCTACACTGTTTTGGGGATACTGATCATCTACGCCGGCATGAGCATACCGGTTATCGCCGACTTTTTAGGGGATATCGGTCAGGCTGTTACCGGCCCCTTGCTCATCCTGGTCGGCCTGATCATGCTTTTTATCGACCGCATATCCTTTGGCGAGCACGGCAGCACAGTTGCCGGCGCCGCAGGGAAACTGGCGGATATGGGTATGCTGGGAGCGTTGCCGCTGGGCATGGTTTTGGCCCTGGCCTTTTGCCCTTACAGCGCTGTGCTCTTTTTCATGGTGCTTATACCGCTGGCTTTAAAAACGCATGGGGGCGCGGGGCTGCCTGCTCTCTTCGCCCTTGGCACCGGGTTGCCGGTACTACTGTTCGGCACACTTCTTTCGCTGGGCGTGGCAGGCGCGGCTAAGTGGATAAATGCCATCAGCAGGGCGGAGGTCTATATCAGGATCGCTATGGCGGTATTATTTATTCTTATCGGCCTCTATTATATGGGTCTATGGCTAAAATTCTATTAACCAGGAGGTAAATCATGGAAAAAGAAAAGATTAAAACGGTTGTCAGGCTGGGCTATGCCCAGGTGGCCAAAGACGGCGGTTCGTGCTGCGGGCCGCAGACGTCAGGCTGTTGCGGTGTAAATGTCAGCAAGGAGATCAGCAAGGGCATCGGCTACAGCGAGGATGAGATGAACTCGGTGCCCGACGGCGCTAACCTCGGCCTGGGCTGCGGCAACCCGGTGGCGCTGGCTTCGCTAAAGCAGGGAGAAGTGGTGCTCGATCTGGGCTCAGGCGCCGGCTTCGACTGCTTTCTGGCTTCGGCCCGTGTGGGAGAGAAGGGCAGGGTCATCGGCGTGGACATGACGCCCGAGATGCTGGAGAAGGCCAGGGAGAATGCCGCAAAGGGCGGTTATAAGAACGTGGAGTTCCGTCTCGGCGAGATAGAGAACCTGCCTGTGGCAGATAACCAGGTGGACATCATCATCTCTAACTGCGTGATAAACCTTTCGCCCGATAAAGAGCAGGTCTTCCGCGAGGCCTACCGCGTGTTGAAGCCCGGTGGACGGCTGATGGTATCCGACATCGTGCTGCTTGAGAAACTGCCCGGCGCCATTCAGCAATCGGTAGCAGCTTATATCGGCTGCCTGGCCGGCGCCGCCCTGAAGGAGCAGTACCTGGACGCTGTCAAGCAGGCGGGCTTCAAAGACGTGAAGATAATCGACGAATCCAGCTTCGGCGCCGATTATATGGCCAATGACCCCACGGCGCAGGCCATTCTCATGGATGAGAAAGTGTCCCGCGACGACCTCAAGAAGCTCGGGAAGGCGGTCAGAAGCATTAAGGTTAGCGCCAGCAAGCCGGCTTAGCAGGCCGGCTATTGTCAGAGTATTGATTGACTCGTCAGATAACATTTTTTACTATCATTTCTGCTACAATATTATTGTAAAAATTCTGTTACTGTGGTAATCTGTCACAAAATTGGTGGGCCGAAATATAAGCGATCACGTTTATATAAAATAAATAGGCTGGAGGCTGTAATATGGCTGATGTATACGGGCAGAAACCCTGGCTTAAATCCTACGATAAGCACGTCCCGGCAAACCTGCAATACCCTGACAAACCGTTCTGGGAGGCTATTGAGCCGGCCTTTAAGGGATTTCCCAACCGCGTGGCGCTGTACTACATGGGCACCCCCTTCACTTTCAAACAACTGGACGAGATGTCCAACCGCTTCGCCAACCTGCTCAAGAAGATCGGACTGAAGAAAGGCGATACAGTAGGTATAAACCTTCCTAATCTACCTGCTTATTACATCGGCCTGATCGGCATACAGAAGGCAGGCTGTGTGCTCACCGGCGTCAGCCCGCTGCTCACTGCTGACGAGCTCAACCACCAGCTCAAGGATTCGGGTGCCAAGGTGCTGGTGACCCTCGATGCGCTTTACCCGCGGGTTATCAAGGGCATCTGCGGCACGGAATTAAAGGCTATCGTGTTTACCGGCATCGCCGATTACCTCTCCCCGGTGCTGGCTACCATGGGGAAAATGTTGAAAAAGATTCCCACGGGCAAGGTACGGCCTATTCCAGGCATCGAAATATACGATTTTAAGCAGGCCATGAAAAGCCTGCCGGCCGACCCGGTGGCGGAGAAGGTTAGCATGAATGATACCTGCGTGATGCAGTATACGGGCGGCACCACCGGATTGCCCAAGGGCGCGGAACTCACGCACCGCAATATCACGTCGCAGATGTTCCAGGTAACCACCTGGTTAGACGCAGGAATGGGCGAACTGGTCGGCATGACGGCCTTCCCGCTTTTTCATATTGCCGGGCTGCAGATTTGCATGGCGTTGTTTTCTAAGGCCATTACACAGGTCGCGGTGCCCAACCCGCGCGACCAGCAATTCATCATCAAGGCCATGAAAAAACATAAGCCAGATATCATCGGCAACGTCCCGACGATTTATCTGGAGCTGATGAAACAGCCAGGCTTCAAATCCTACGATTTCAGCAAAGTCCTGTATTTCGCCAGCGGCGCCGCACCTTTCCCGCCCGAATACATCAAGGATTTCGAGAAGATTGTGGGAGCAAACAAACTGGTGGAAGTGTATGGGCTGACCGAGACCAGCCCGATCGTTACGGCCAATCCCCGCTACGGCAAGAAGATACCGGGTGCCGTGGGTATACCCTTCCCCGATACGGAGATAAAAATCGTGGACCCGGATACTGGCGAGTCCGTGCCGTTCAATGAGCCGGGCGAGATAGTAGTGAGGGGGCCGCAGGTATTCACTAAGGGCTACTTCAGGAAACCTGAGGAGACGGCCAACGCGCTGCGGAACGGCTGGTTCTATACGGGCGACGTGGGCAAGATGGATGAGGAAGGGTTCGTAACCATTGTGGATCGGATAAAGGACATGGTCAATGTGTCGGGGTACAAGGTATTCACCCGCGAACTTGATGACATAATCACCGAGCACCCCGACGTGGATATGTGCGCCACCGTGGGAATACAGAATCCCGATAGGCCGGGGACCGAGATAGTTGCCTCGGCCGTTATTCTCAAGCCTGGCATTGAGAAAAGCGACGCTGAGAAAACCAGGATAACCGAGTATCTCAAGGGCAAGGTGGCTGCCTACAAAGTGCCCAGGAGGATAGAGTTCTTCGACCAGCTACCCACCAGCGCCGTGGGCAAGATACTCAAGAGGGAGGTCAGGACCTTATTGATCGGGAAGGTCAAATAGCGGTCATGGAGAAAAATGAATAAACGCCCAATCTTCCGCACTGCGCTATGCGATATGCTCGGTGTAGAGTACCCGGTGATGCTGGCCGGTATGGGTACGGCCGGTGGCTACACGCTCACGGCAGCCGTCTCCAATGCCGGGGGACTTGGCATGCTGGGCGCCACTTTCCTGTGGCCCGACGAATTGCGGTCCTGGATACGCAAAACGCGTGAACTGACCGACAAGCCCTTCGGCGTGGATATCCTGCTCCCTGCGGCCATTCCTAAAGACTTCGACCTGGGCAAAATAAAAGAATATATACCTCCTGAGCATACCGCCTTTGTTCAAAAGATGGCCAGGGATTTCGGGGTAGAGGGCGCCCGTATGAAGGAATGGCCCATCTCGGAGGAGTTCGGCCGCAGCCAGTTCCAGGTGGTCAAAGAGGAGCGAGTGCCTTTTTTCGCACTCGGCCTCGGCACACCGGACTGGCTCATCCCGGAGGCTCACGAGGCCGGCATCAAGATTGTGTCTCTGTGTGGCAACGTACGCAACTCGGTCAAGCTTAAAAAGATGGGCGCGGATATCATCATTGCCCAGGGACATGACGCCGGCGGGCATACCGGCAGGATCGGCACTTTCGCGCTTGTCCCGCAGGTTGTCGACGCCGTTGCCCCGACCCCTGTGGTAGCTGCCGGCGGGATAGCTGACGGACGCGGCCTGGTGGCTGCGCTGGCGCTGGGGGCTATCGGCGCCTGGTGCGGGACCGCTTTCCTGGCCACCCATGAGTGCTTCGTGGATTTCATCGAGCTCGGCATGCTAAATAGGGCGACTATTGACGCCTATTACCGCAAGCTGATCGATTCGGACGAGGAAGCGGAACAAATAACCCGGATTTACAGCGGCAAGACCACGCGCGCTTTTAAGAACAAACTTGATGAGGCCTGGGAGAAATCGGGGCTTAAGACGCTGCCCATGCCATTGCAGAGTATGCTGATGGCAGACCTGGTGCAGGGTATGATGGAAAAGGGCGAGACGGAGTACTTCCCCATGTTTGCCGGACAGGTCACCGGGTTGATAAAGAAGGTCAGGAGCACGCAGGAAGTCATGGACGACATTATCGGCGGAGCCGTAAAGATACTAGGGGAGAAGTTCCCCGCCGGGTTGACCATTAAGGCCTGAGGGCGATAATCGCCACAGGCCGGGTCAAATCGAGTAATATAATATAAGGATAACTACATGGAATACGAAGGCCTGGTACTTGAGAAAAAAAACCGCGTTGCTATCCTGACCATGAACAGGCCGCACAGGCTTAACGCACTTACGTCGGAGATAAGCAACGAACTTCTGCCGCGTATCTTCCGCGAGCTACAGGAGGATGACGAGGTTCGAGCCCTTATCATCACCGGCGCGGGTAAGGGCTTCTGTACCGGCGCGGATATCGTCCTCTTTAACCAGGCGGCGGAGGACGGCAGGCTGCAAGAAACTCTGGAGCCGCGGGGCGAGACCATTGGGGGTGCATTCGTGTTGGGCCTCTACAATCTTGAGAAGCCGGTCATCGCGGCAGTCAATGGCGTGGCGGCCGGTGGCGGTGTATCTATTGCGCTGCTCTCCGATATCCGCATCGCCTCGGAGAGGGCCATTTTCAATTTGGCCTTCGTGATGCGCGGGTTGATACCTGACTGCGGATGTACCTTCCTGATGCCGCGGCTGCTGGGCACCGGGCGCTGCTACGAATACATGTACACCGGCGACTCCATCGATGCACGCGAAGCCGAGCGCATCGGCATGGTAAACCGGGTTGTGCCGCATGAGAAGCTGATGGAGGAGGCGGAAGCGCTGGCTAACAGGATAGTACAGGGCCCGCCGCTGGCGCTCAAGCAGATTAAACGCGCTGTGCAAAACGGCCTGATCAATACCCTTGAACAGCAGCTTTACTTCGAGACTTATGCGCAGAAGTTTCTGATGGGCAGCGAGGATTTCCGGGAAGGGCTGGACTCTTTCCGCAACAAGTGCTTTCCCCAATTCAAGGGACGCTGAGCGTTTAGGTATAATAAATATCCTGCACATGATTAAGGAGGTTACAATCAATGAAGGACTTTGATGTCGTTGTCGTGGGGGCTGGGTTGGGCGGGTTATCCGCAGCAACCTATTTAGCCAGGGCCGGCAAGAAGGTAGTAATACTGGAGAAGCATAACGTGCCGGGAGGCTATGCCACGTCGTTTCTCAGGGGCCGTTTCGAGTTCGAGATTGCCCTGCACCAGCTTTCCGGTTACGGTACCGAAAACGATATGGGCCCTATCTGGAAGATGTTGCATGACAGCGGCGTTTCAGACCGCGTGGATATACTGCATATACCCGACCTTTACCGCAGTATTTTCCCTGATTTCACTATCGAGATTCCTATCGGCAAAGAGAATTACGAGAATGCACTCTGCAGCCAGTTCCCTAAAGAGGCGGCTGGCATCAGGAAGTTCACTCAGACCATGTTCGATTTCGCCCGGCAGGCCATGAAATCGATGCGCGTGGGCATGAAGACCGTCATGCAGAACCCCTCGGAGTACCAGGCGCTGGTGGACAACTTCGGCAAGAGCCTTTCCGATGTGCTCAATCCCATGGTTTCGGACGAGAAGGCGCGGGCCGTGATCGGCCAGCTCTGGGGCTATTTCTGCCAGCCGCCCTCCAAAATGGCCTTCCTCATTTATGCCCTGGGATTGGTCAGCTATATAAGGTTCGGGCCGGCGCATATCAAAGGCACATCCCAGAGCCTGTCGCAGGCCTTTATCGATACTATGGAGTCCTATGGCGGCGAGGCCTGGTTCAACAACGGCGCTAAGAAGATTTTAGTTAAAGACGGCAAGGTGCGCGGCGTGCTGGCCGAGGACGGCACCGAGATAGCCACGCAGCATGTCGTCTGCAGCGCAAACCCGGTTACCACCAGCCTGGAACTGGTCGGGCGCGACAACATGCCCGGCTGGTACCTCAATCGTCTGGGAGGCTGGACCGGCGGCGCCAGCACCTACAACATTTACCTGGGTCTGGATTGTCCTTGCCAGGAGGTCGGCCTTAAGGTCCACGAGAATTTTGTCAATAATACCTATGACCTCGACGCACAGTACGAGAACATGCGCAACTCGGTAAACTATGAGCCCGACGGCAATGCTATCGTGGCTTACAACGTGGTCGACCCCACAGTTTCACCGAAAGGCACCGCCTCTGTGGTCATAACGCAGATAGCCTATGGTGACCCCTGGATAAAGCTCTCCCCCTCAGATTATGTGCAGGCCAAGAATAACATGGCCAAAAAGGTATTGAAGCTGGCGGAGAAGGCCGCGCCCAACCTGAGGGACCACATCGAGGTAATGGAGATTGCCACGCCGCTGACCAACATGCGTTATACCGGCAACCCGCGCGGCAGCATCATCGGCTTCGATGAGAACTTCACAGGCACCGGTTTCCTGCGCATCCCCATGCGGGGACCGCTGGAGGGCCTCTATTTCGCCAACGCCTGGGTTAATATCGGTGGAGGCTTCGAATCCTGCATCGCCTCGGGCGCCATGGCGTCACGCGAGGTATTGAGGGACCTGGAGAAAGGTGGCTGGGAGACCGGCGAGATAGCCAGGATGGAGGAACAGCTTGTCAAGCAGCAGGTCAAGCCGCATGAGTTGAAGGACACCCTCACACCAGAGGAGAAGGCTGTGGCCGGCATTCATCCGCGCCGGCTGAAGCTGAAAGTTAAAGAGATAATCAAAGAGACGGACAGCGCCAAAACCTTCCGCTTCGAGTCGAAGGACGGCAAGCTGCCGTGGTTCCGCGCCGGGCAATACATCAACCTCTTCGTCGAGATCGGCGGCGTAAAGACCTCGCGTCCCTATAGCATCTCCTCGGCGCCCGGCAAATCGTACTACGATATCACCGTGCGACGGGTCGAGGGTGGCTTTGTCTCCTCCTACCTGCTGGATAAAGTCAAAGTTGGTGACGGCTTCGAATCGACCGGCCCCAACGGCTATTTCTACTATGAGCCTCTGGTGGATTCGGCCGATCTTGTTTTCCTGGCCGGCGGCAGTGGTGCCGCGCCCTTCCTGTCCATCATTCGGGAGGCGGCGGAGAAGAAGTCGTCTTTGAACATCCACCTGATCTACGGCAGCCGCAAGCCGGATGACATAATCTTCGATAAAGAATTACAGCAGCTTACAGGCAAGCACAAGAATATAAAAGTTGATTACGTCATAAGTGAGCCTCCGTCCGGCTGGAAAGGAGCCACAGGCTTCCTTGATGACAGGGTCATCTCATCACTGGCGGGTGATCTCAAGGGCAAGACTGTCTTTACCTGCGGCCCGGCCCTGATGTATGAGCTTTGCGGAGCGGCGCTGGTCAAGCTGGCCGTGCCGGCCAGGCGCAGCAAGCAGGAATCATATGGCCCGCCGCAGGATATTACCAAAGACCCGGCTTGGCCGGGTATCCCTGCCTCCCGGGAGTTTGTTGTCACCGAGGTGAGAAGCGGGAAGAAGGTCAAGTCGAAGGCCGGCGAGCCGCTGATGAACTCCCTTGAGCGCGCGGGTATCGTAGTCCCCGCCGTGTGCCGGTCAGGGGAGTGCACGGCCTGCCGCACCAGGCTGATATCGGGAGAGGTCTTTGCCCCGGCCCGCGTGCACCACCGCCAGGTGGATAAGAAATCGGGCTATATCCACCCCTGCATGAGCTACCCTCTGGATGACCTGTCCATCAGGATTTAGCCTGTTGTGGATCATGGGAAGTGAAAATTTAATGAATGTAAAAGATGCAGAAGACTTTAGCCGGCCATGGCTGCAGGCCTGGACGGGTAACCGGCCGGAGGAACTTATCAAATACTATGCACAGGATGCCTTTTATAGCGATCCAGCCCGCCGGGAAGGTATGCGTGGCCATAGTGAGATGCTGCCCTATTTCAAACGTCTGCTGGCGGCTAACCCGGATTGGGTCTGGGGACTCGTGGAGGCTTTTCCCACTGAGAAAGGTTTTACCGGCAAATGGAAGGCTACCATACCTGTGGGCAATAAAGTCATCATAGAGTATGGTGTGGACATAGTTGAAGTGTCCGGTGGTAAGGTTACACGCAACGAAGTTTACTTCGACCGTACGGCGCTGCTTGAAGCTTATAAACAGCTCGGGTAAAACGCTATAATAAATATATAAGGCTATCAGGAGGCTGAATATGACAACCAGAACGCAGGAGTTAATGGTGAAGACGCCTATCAAGGCGCAGCAGGTGGCACTTGAGGCGCTCAGCGCTGATGCCAGGGCAACCAGGCCCGGCTTCATCTGGTCGCTCGACCTGGAGCGTGCCAGGTTGGTAACCCAATCCTACAAACTGACCGAGGGGCAGCCCATAGAGCTGCGCCGCGCCCGGGCGCTGGCGCACCTGCTGGATAACATGACAATTTATATCCGGCCGGACGAAATGATTGTGGGAAACTATGCCTCCAACAGCGATTCCGTGCCTTTCTACCCAGAGCTGGCCTGGAAGTGGATTGCCAGGGAGACCGCCCCCGGCCAGGTTTACGCCAGCATGCTCACCGATGAGGGCAGGAAGGAGCTCAGGGAGATAGGTGAATACTGGGGCGACCGCTCCATTCACCACATGGCCAAGAAGTACCTGACCAAAGAGTTGGCCGAGCAATTCTGGATCTTCAACTGGGAATCGGCCACGCCCAACTACGATAAGATACTGTCCATCGGGCTGAAAGGCATCCTGGAGGAAGCCAGGGAGCGGCTCAAGAAGCTCGATGAAGAATACATGGCGGAGACTATTAACGGCATTGATTTCGTAAAAAAGAAGGATTTCCTGCAGGGCGCTATCATCACGCTGGAGGCCGTCGGCAGGTGGTCCAAACAGTATGCGGCCCTGGCGCGCAGCCTGGCCAAATCCGAGAAAGAGGTGCTGCGGAAGGTGGAACTCGAGAATATTGCTGATGTCTGCGACCGCGTGCCCGAGGAACCCGCGCGTACACTGCACGAGGCGATCCAGTCATACTGGTTCATCCACCTGGTGGTGAATTTCCTGGAGATGCCGCAGGTAGGCTCCGGCATAAGATTCGATGTTGTCTTCAACCCCTTCTACGAGAAGGATTTGGCCGCCGGCAAAATTACCCGCGAATCTGCCCAGGAGCTGGTGGAGTTTCTCTTTGTGAAATTCCAGGAGACAGGCTTCCTGCACGCGCCTATCTGGTCCGGCTTTGGCGGGGGCGCGCTGGGTTTCCAGACCGTGACGATCGGCGGCGTCGATTCCAAAGGCAGTGATGTAACCAACGAGATGAGCTTTATCATACTCGATGCTACCATGACCGTGCGCGCCATCGTCCCGCCGCTGGCCCTGCGCTGGCACGACGGCATACCTCCGAAGCTGGTGGATAAGGCTATTGAATGCTTGGCGTCAGGCATGCCACAGCCGGCCATATTTAATGACAAGGTCGTGGTGCTGAGGTTGGTAAACCTGGGCACCCCGCTTGAGGACGCGCGCAACTACTCCATCAATAACTGCATGGTGCCCACTATACCGGGCAAGAACTTCAGCCATATCTCCGCCTGGGCCAGCGGCGTGCCCGCTCCCCTCTGTCTCAATCAGGCGCTGGGCATCGACCCGCTGGCTATCTACAAGAAGGCCGGCAATAAGGTGCTTGATCCCGAAAAGATAACCTCGATGGATGTACTTTTCGATGCCACGATGGAGAACTACAGGCTTGTCATACACCGGCTGGTGCGCATCGCCAACATCGCCGACGCCCTCTATAAAGAGTGGGCGCCTCGTCCCTTCCTGTCCTCGGTCATCGATGACTGCATCAGCAGGGCGCAGGACGTGCGCGACTGGAACTACATGCCCGATTACCGGGATGTGACGCTTTTCGGCCTTAACACCGTGGCGGACTCGCTGACCGCGGTCAAGAAGGTGGTTTTCGACGATAAGAAGGTCACCATGAAGCAACTCGTGGATGCGCTCAAAAACAACTGGAAAGGTTTCGAGGAGATAAGGCAGATGTGCCTGCGCGCTCCCAAGTTCGGCAATGATGATGATTATGCCGACCTGACCTCGCGCGACGTGGCTCGACGCATCGAGGAGGAAACCGCTAAATGCAAGACCAACTGGGGCGCCTCGGTGCACGTTGACGGAACAGCTGCGACTGCCTGGTGGAGCTTTGGCAGGGTCTGCGGCGCGACCGCGGACGGTCGGATGCTGGGCGACCCCTTCAACGACGGGACCATCTCGCCCATGGCCGGGCGCGACAAGAAGGGTCCGACCGCAGTGCTGCGCTCCGTGGCCAAGGTGGACCCGCTGATAAGCTGGAACCACCTCTTCAACCAGAGCTTCATGCCGCAGTTTTTGGTGGGGCATAATGCCGGGGTCTTCGCGCAGTACCTTAAGACGTTCGCCGATATGGGCATACACCATATTCAGTTCTCCACTGTAAACAGGGAGACGCTGGAGGATGCGCAGGAGCATCCTGAAAAGTACCCCACACTGATGGTCAGGGTGGCCGGCTTCGCTGCCTACTTTATCGACCTGGACCGCAATATCCAGGATTCGATAATAGCCAGGACGCCGCAGTGCTTTTAGACTCCAGAGAGTCTGCCGGCAGCGGGGAGAAGGGCAGCGCCGGTAACAAAGGCCTGGTCTTCAATATCCAGCGCTACAGCATACATGATGGTCCCGGCATCAGGAGCACGGTCTTTTTCAAGGGTTGCCCCCTGCGCTGCAAGTGGTGCTCCAACCCGGAATCGCTCAATAACTTTGCGGAGTTGATGGTCAGGGAAACCCGCTGCAATGGCTGCGGCCGCTGCATCAAGGTCTGTGCGCCGGGCGCGCTGTCATTAGCTGCCAGCGGCCTGCGTTTAGACAGGGTTAAATGTGACCTCTGCCTGAAATGCATCGAAGCCTGCTGGGAGGATGTTCTTGAATTGGCCGGCCGGCAGATGACCGTGGATGAAGTGATTGAGGAATGCTCAAAGGATGAACTCTTCTACCGCAACTCGGGAGGAGGCGTCACACTATCGGGCGGGGAACCTTTGCTGCAGGCCGATTTCGCCCTGCAATTGCTTAGCAGTCTTAAAGAGCTCGGTTTCAACACCGCCCTTGATACCTGCGGACATGTACCCTGGGAAACACTGGAGAAAGCGCTGGCATATACAGACCTGGTGCTTTTCGATGTAAAGCATATCGACAGCGAGGAGCACCGCGACGGCACCGGAACCGACAATAAGCTTATCCTCTCCAATTTGGAGAAGGTAATGGCGGCCAACATGGCCAGGATCTGGATAAGAGTGCCGGTCATCCCCGGCTACAACGACAGTGACCGGTATATGCAGGAATTGTCCGGAAGGCTGCAGGGCATGAAGGCCGAGAAAGTATCGCTGCTGGGCTACCACGAGTGGGGCAGGGCCAAGTACCAGTCGCTGGGCAGGGCCTACCAGTTGAACGGACGCACGCCTCTGACTGAAGAACGCCTGAGCGGGATAATCGGGATATTCAAGGCTAAAGGATTGAATGCCACGGCCGGGTATTAGATGACGGCGAAATCGGAATAAATAAAGGGGCTTCGCGCCGCGAAGCCCCTTAGATCTTTCGGATCCATTTTCCTCCCTACTCTCCCATCCAGGTAAGCCTGATTTATCTGCTATGTCCCTTATTCCGCAGCTCTTTTGCTACGTACCGGAGAGCTCGGGAGTTTTACCTGCTCTCAATGCCTGCACCAGGGGAGCTTACCTCTGCTCCTCGCGCAGGTGAGAGCGTGACCAAGGAAAGTGCCATTCAACTAACATGGCCTGTTTTTTGACCATTAACCACCTCCGCGAGGGTTAGTCTGGTTTATTACCCTCAATTTCATGCTACTCCTAATGAATAAGGTGGTCAAACCGATCGTAAAATGTATAACCCGCAAATCTTCTCAATAATGTGAGTTGCGCCTTACAAGCATGATCATTCCGAATACAAAGGCAAGGAATATAAGGGATAGGCTGATATAGAGGATTATGTTGGGGTCAACCACATCCTCAACCATGAAGCTGCCGGCCTGGACTCCGCCTATGTAAATAGTGTAGGTTCCCCGCTCATTTCTGCTCACAGTGAAGTAAACCGGCCGGTAGCCGCCACTTTCCACCGTGACGCCCTGGCTGGAATCCTCCTCGCTGTTGACATATAGCTTTAGATTGGTTGACCCGTTAGCTATTCCGCTGTTGGCAACATTGGCGGTCACCGTTACAGGTGTCCCTGGAGATACTTTTGATGCGGATAGCGAAGCGCTCTTAACGTAGATATTGGATAGGGCCACAGGGGCTTGAGGAGGCGGAACCATGACAGAGGCAGATGATGAAGGCGGCCTTGTGCTTATGCCTGTGTTGACCGTAGCTGCCTGCACCGGCTGAATAGGCAGCACTGCCATTGCAATCTTCTGTCCCATGTTGACGTGGACAGGCCTCCCTTCCAGAGGGACCGTGAACGACACCCTGCCTGGCTGAAAAAGCAGGATAACCGCTGAACCGCCGTA
>CAIMUM010000029.1 GCA_903844685.1 uncultured Dehalococcoidia bacterium | reverse complement strand
AGCTGCCTGCACCGGCTGAATAGGCAGCACTGCCATTGCAATCTTCTGTCCCATGTTGACGTGGACAGGCCTCCCTTCCAGAGGGACCGTGAACGACACCCTGCCTGGCTGAAAAAGCAGGATAACCGCTGAACCGCCGTAGGCGAAGTTGCCCAGGAGGTCTCCCTTATTTACCAGGTCGCCTTCACTGGTAACGAAGTTCACCGAGCTGATGGTAAACATCCCCACGCACACCATGGCCACACGCCCGAATTTTTCAGTATCAAAGATGAAGTAACCGCGTCGGTGCTGGAAGAAGTATTCCACCCAGCCACCGTCCATCCCGTAATAAAGCCCGCCAAGCTGATGCTGAGATACGATCCTGCCCGGTACCGGGGCATGATACCAGTGATAATCGGTGGTATTTAGCATGCATAAAATAGCCTTGCCGTTGATAAAGTCATCAGCCAGCGGGTCATTTCCCAGCATTTCCCGGATATTCAGGTTCTCGCCTTTCGCGCCGATAGTAGTTACCGATGTCAAGCTGTCGGCAATTTTCATGAGGGAACTGTCGGCCGGGGAGGTAAAAACGGAGGGATCGCCCGGTGAATCTATCGGCCTTGCGCCGGGCTGAATCCTTCGTGTGAAAAACTGGTTGAAACTCTGGTAACCGCCGGGCGGCACAACGTAATCGGCCATGTTTATGCGCGCGTCACCAGTCCACCAGGGAACGGCTACGGATGATGTGGGGCTATCCATGAACTCGCCCACGGCTATCATATAATTGTACAACCATCCTCGCAGCGGGTCTTTGGATGCCAGTTTTTGGCCCCTGCCCGCTCCCGCAAATTCGTAGAAACGATCCATGTATTGCCTGGCGTCATCTATGTGCGGCAAAAACACTACCCACTCGTCTAGGAAAGCGTACATATCATCTAAGGTTTTGCCATGCCAATAGGAAGTTGACGCCTGGTCCAGGAGGGCAGCGTCGAATTCGGCATGGAACAACAGGTCTGCGTTTACCGTGTCCACCAGTTGCTGCACGACAGGTTGATGAATACTGCTATATATATATCGATGCCCGGCCTGAATGTCACGAAAAACACCTGTTGCCGGTGCAGGCAAAATAATGGAAAGTGTAATCAATACGGCAAAAATCGTGGGCAATATACGAATTAATTTACTCATCGGTTTTCGCGTTCCATTATAATGATTTTCCGCTAAATAACAATGGATAACTGGGGACGGCTTGTTTGCATTCGCCAACAATCATTAACCATGTATGATTGGGTATCCATTCTATTCCGGATATTGTTTTAAAGCCATCAAGGTGACCTGAACGCTCGCTTTAAGCGAAAACGGAAGACATTTTATGTGCTATTTATTAAAGCTATGTTTGGTGGAAAACAGATAGATAGTTTTATCAGAGCTTGCAATGCGGTAACCGGTAACACATAATTGATTTCGGTTTGTTAACATGAAAAATCTACTGCTGGGCATGTCCACGGCTGAACTGAAGCTGCTGGCTAAAGAGCTGGGCGAAAAGAAATTCCGCGGTAAGCAGGTCTCCGATTGGCTATACCGGCAGGGTTGCCGCGAGATAAGCGGGATGGCCACTTTGCCTGTTGCCTTCAAGGCGAAGCTGGAAGAGGGCTATCAGATAGGCCGTTCCCTGGTAAAAAAAATCAGCAAGTCAAAAGACGGCACCTTCAAGCTGCTCTTGCAGCCTGCCTACGGGGAACTGGTGGAGACGGTGGGAATGCCTTATGAAGGCCGCTTCTCCTGCTGCGTATCCACCCAAGTAGGCTGTCCCATCGGCTGCGCTTTCTGCGCAACCGGGACGGGAGGGTTTAAGCGCAACCTGTCGGCAGGGGAGATAGTCGACCAGGTGTTGACTGTCGGTGAAACTGCTATAAAAGAGAAGCTGCTGGCAGCGGACGGCAGGGTCAGCCACGTGGTCTTTATGGGCATGGGCGAACCGCTCCTCAATTATGACGCGATGCTGGCAGCAGTGCACCTGATCAACAGCGAGTTGGCCATCGGCATGCGCAATATCACCGTGAGCACCATCGGCTATGTACCCGGCATTTACAGGCTGGCTGGCGAGGACCTGCAGTTGACTTTGGCGGTCTCGTTGCACGCGGCTGATGATGCCCTGCGCAGGAAGCTGGTGCCCGGCATGACGCGCTATACGCTCCAGGAAATAACCGATGCCTGCAAACACTATTTCAGGGAAACAGGGCGGCGCGTAACTTTCGAATACTGTTTGTTGAAAGGGGTCAACGATGGGCAGGCCGATGCCGCCAAGCTGGCCGTGCTGTTGCAGGGGTTGAACTGCCATGTAAACCTCATACCGTTTAATAAGGTTAGGGGCAGCGGTTTCTATCCGCCTGAAACGTTTCGCGTGACTAACTTCCGCCGCGTGCTGGAAGAGACCGGCATCACTGTGACACAGAGGGAGCAGCGTGGGGAGGGGATTGAGGCGGCCTGCGGGCAACTGCGGCGGCAGGCTCTGACGGGGCAGGGTGATTTACGAATAAAGTGAAGCTGTGACCGCGGTGGCAGCGTGGCTTGACTTTACGAGTCACTGTGATACAATTTGACCAATCAATCAACGATTGAAATACCCAAAAATCGGGCGCAATATCCTGTTGCCTGAGCAGGCTGGAGTAGACATATGGCAGACTATCCGTGGTTGAAGAATTACGACAAAGGCGTGCCCTCGACGCTTCAACCTTACCCGCAAAAGACGATGATCGAGATCGTCGATGAATCCGCCAAAGCTAAACCCTACCGCGCCATGTTGTATTTCAAGGGTTCCAAAGTGCTGTATGCGGACTTTATACGCCATAGTGATGCGCTGGCTGCCGCGCTGGTCGCCATGGGCGTGCAGAAAGGCGATCGTGTGGCCATGCTTTTGCCCAATTGTCCCCAGATGATATTCGGTTTCCAGGCAATCTGGAAAGCGGGCGCCATCGCCGTTCCGGTCAACCCGCTTTACACTGAACATGAGATCGAGCACGCTTTGAACGAGGTTGATGCCCGGGCGGTGATCGTCCTCAACCCGTTCTATAATGCCGTTAAGAATATCCAGGGCAAGACCGGGGTCAAATTTGTTATCGCCACCAATATCAAGGAATACCTGCCTCAGCCCTTGCGCTTGCTTTTCACGTTGGCCAAGGAGAAGAAGGAGGGCTACCACATCAGTCTTAAACAGGGGGACGCCTGGTTCCAGGACGTCCTTAAAAAGTACAGGAATGCTAAGCGGCCGGCCATTGAAGTTAAACCCTCGGACTCGGCGGTGATCCTTTTCAGCGGCGGCACCACGGGCACGCCCAAGGGCGCGGTGGGTACGCATCACTCGCTAATTATGACAGCCATGCAGACCTGTGCCTGGCTTAGCCCGCTGCTTGAGCCGTGGGAGGATAAAGTTGCGCTGACCATGCCGCTCTTCCATGTGTTTGGCTGCGTGGGCGCCCTGGGTACCGCCATGGTCAACCACTCCTCCTGTGTCCTCATACCCAACCCGCGCGACCTGACCGATGTGGTCCAAAGCATCAAGAAATATAAGCCGGCCTTCATGCCGGGCGTGCCGACTTTCTATATCGGCATTATGAACCACCCGCTGGTGACATCGGGCAAGGTCACGCTGGAGAGCATGAAGCTCTGTATCGTGGGCGTTGCCCCGCTGATGGCAGAGACCAAAAAACGCTTTGAAAGTATGACCGGTGGCAGGCTGCTGGAAGGTTATACCATGACCGAGTGCATGCAGGCCGCCACGCTCAATTCTGTGTTGGGCGTGAATAAGGAGGGCTCGGTCGGTATGCCGCTGCCCGACGTAGTGATCAGGATTACGAACGCTGAAACCGGCCGGGGCAGTATGAAACCCGGCGAGCTTGGCGAAATTTGCTTCAAGGCGCCTAACCTGATGAAGGAGTATTGGAATCAGCCTCAGGAGACGGCTGATATGATGCGGGGCGGCTGGCTGTATTCAGGCGATATCGGTTATTTGGACGAAGATGGAAACCTCTTCCTGCATAGCCGCAAGAAGGAGATCATCAAGACCAGCGGGTTCCAGGTCTGGCCGCGCGAGATCGAGGAAGTTTTACATGAGCATCCTGCTGTCATGGAGGCCGGTGTGGCCGGCATACCCGACCAGTACCAGGGCGAATCCGTAAAGGCCTGGGTAGTCTTAAACGCAGGCATGACCTGCACCGCCGATGAATTGAAGGAGCACTGCAAGACCAAGCTGGCGGCCTACAAGGTACCGCGCCGGATAGAATTCCGCGATGCGTTGCCCAAAACGCAGATAGGCAAAATACTCAGGCGTGTTTTACTTGAGGAGGAAAAGGCCGGGGATACCGACGATAAGAAGTCAGCGGCGATTAACTGAAGGTGGTATTAATCTGATATCTATTTCTGACGATAATAAAATATGTCGGGAGGCTGAATAATGGCGATCGATTACCCGTGGTTTAAGAGCTACGATAAAGGGGTTCCGCATACCCTGGAACCGTATCCTGCGGTGACGTTTTTAGACGTCGTGGAAGATGCCGCAAAGCAAAAGCCCGGCCATCCCTTCCTGTTCTTCAAGGGAAATACAGTGACTTATGGTGAAATGGTCAGGCTATTTAATGTATTCGCGGCAGCGCTGCAGGCTAACGGCGTGAAGAAAGGAGACCGTGTAGCCATCCTCCTGCCCAATTGCCCTCAGGGTTTCATCGCGTCGTTCGGCGCCTGGAAAGCAGGAGCCATCCCCGTGCCGCTCAACCCCGTGTACACTGAGTATGAGCTGGAACATGTATTGAAAGAATGTGGCGCGGAGGTGGCGGTGGTGCTGACACCCTTCTATGCCACGGTGAAGAAGATACAGGAGCGCACCAGCCTGCGCCTGGTGATAGCTGTCAATATCAAGGAATACCTGCCGTCCTTCCTGGCCTTCATGTTCACATTACTAAAGGAGAAAAAAGAAGGTCACCGCATAAAGCTTACACAAAATGATGTTTACTTAGCCGACCTTATGCTTAAGCATGCCGGGGATGCCGCGCCTGCCAATAAGCCGTTGCCGGGCGACGTGGCGTTGCTGCTTTTCAGTGGCGGCACTACCGGCGTGCCCAAGGGCGTTATTCTCACGCACAAATGCCTGATAGCCGAGGCCTGGCAGCTCAAAGTGTGGAACGATAGTGTGTTGACCGAGTGGGATGATGTGGTGATGATGATCATGCCGCTCTTCCATGTTTACGGCTTTGCCGGCGTGATGGGCACTTCTATCATGGGTCACAACCCGCTGGCCGTGGTGCCCAACCCGCGCGACCGTGATGACCTGGTAAAGACAATCAAGACCGTCAGGCCGGCTTACTTCCCGGCCGTGCCGACGCTTTTTATCGCATTGCTGGAGCACCCGGCGGTAAAGGCGGGCAAAGTCGATTTTAAATCGATGAAGCTTTGCGTGGCCTCGGCGGCGCCCTTGCTACCTGAAACCAAGCGGCGCTTTGAGGAACTGACCGGCGGCAAGCTTATTGAGGGGTACGGCATGACCGAGGTTACCGCTGCCATCACGCTGGGACCAGTGGAGGGCAAATGGACCCCGGGTTCGGCCGGGGTGCCCTTGCCTGATGTTATACTGCGTATCGTTGATGTTGAAACCGGTGAGAAGAATATGCCTGACGGCCAGGAGGGCGAGATAATCGCTCAGTGCCCGCAGATGATGCAGGGCTACTGGAACAGGCCTGATGCCACCGCTGATATGATACGCAACGGTTGGCTGCATACAGGGGATATCGGCTACCTGAATGATGAGGGTTGCCTGTTTATCACCTCACGTAAAAAGGAGCTGATCAAGCCCGGCGGCTTCCAGGTCTGGCCGAGGGAAGTTGAAGAGGTAATAAGCATGCATCCCAAGGTTTCCGAGGTTGGAGTGGCAGGAATACCTGATCCATACCAGGTCGAGGCAGTCAAGGCCTGGGTGGTGCTGCGCCCGGGAGAAACGGCTACCGCCGAGGAAATTCAATTGCATTGCAGGGAGAAGCTGACGGCGTACAAGGTGCCCAAGCACGTTGAATTCAGGGCGGAATTGCCCAAGACCCTGGTGGGTAAAATATTAAAACGGGTGCTTGTCGAGGAAGAGCTGGCTAAGCAAAAGGCGGCGGCCAAAACGTGAGCCAATGGGTTAGTTAGGCGTATAATGCTTGACGATAAAATCAAATCATTAGGAGGTTTTAACTTGTCTGACAAAAGGTGGTTAAACAACTATGACAAAGGGGTTCCGAAGACACTGGAACCCTATCCGCAAAAGACCCTGGTAGATTACGTAGATGAGGCTGTTAAAGAGCACCCTAATTATCCCATGGTGCTTTTCAAGAAGAGGAAGATGTCCTATGCCGAGATCCAGAAACTGAGCGACGAGTTCGCCGCGGCTCTGGCGGCCAAAGGTGTAAAGAAGGGCGACCGCGTGGCGCTGATCATGCCGAATATACCGCAGGCTATCATCTGCCGTTGGGGCGCCTGGAAGATCGGCGCTATCCTGGTACATATGAACCCCATGTACACCGAGGCGGAAATGGAGCACGCACTCAATGACTGCGGCGCAGAAACGGTGGTTGTTATGACCATGTTCTACAACCAGTTTAAGAAGCTGCAACCGCGTACCAAGGTTAAGCTGGTAATCGCCACAAGTATCAAGGACTATCTTCCGCCGGTGCTCAAGGTGCTCTTCACATTAGCCATGGAGAAAAAGGAAGGGCACCGCATCGTATTGCAGGCCGGTGATTTTTGGCTGACGGACCTTATAAAAGAGAAAGCCGGGGCCAAACGGCCCGATGTCAAGGTACTGCCCGGCGATAACGCGCTGATACTTTTCTCCGGCGGCACAACCGGCACTCCCAAGGGTGTGGTGGGGAACCACCATTCACAGGTCATCACCGGCTTGCAGTTCAACAGGTGGTTTGGCGAGATCGCCGAGCCCTACAAGGACGTGATGATGCTGGTACTGCCGCTGTTCCATTCATTTGCGACCTACGCTGTGATGTGCACGGCTATCATCGGCCACAGTGCGATGTCGCTGGTGCCCAACCCGCGTGACCGGGACGATGTCATTGCTACGATACAGCATGATAAACCTACCTATTTCCCGGCGGTTCCGGCAATGTTTATAGCGCTTCTGGAGCACCCGGCAGTCAAGGCAGGCAAGGTTGATTTCAGCTCAATGAAATGCTGCAACTCGGGCGCGGCGCCGCTGTTGTATGAGACCAAGAAGAGGTTCGAAGACATCACCGGCGGGCGCATCGTGGAGGGCTACGGGCTTACCGAGACAACCATGGCCTGCACCTGCACCCCTTACCGGGGTCAGTGGAAGCAGGGTTCGGTGGGTATGCCGCTGCCCGACGTCATTATCCGCATCGGCGATATTGAAACCGGCGCAGGTGAGATGCCGGCCGGGAAGGAGGGTGAGATCATCTTCCAGGCCCCACAGCTTATGGTAGGCTACTGGAATAGGCCGGAGGAGACCAAAGAAATGCTGCGGGACGGTTGGCTCTATACAGGCGACGTGGGTTACATGGATGACGATGGCTACCTGTTCATCACTTCCCGCAAGAAGGACCTTATCAAGCCCAGCGGCTTCCAGGTTTGGCCAAGGGAGGTCGAAGAGGTTATCAGTGGTCATCCGGCGGTTGCCGAGGTCAGCGTGGCTGGCATACCCGATGCAAAACAGGGCGAGGCAGTCAAAGCCTGGATTGTGCTGGAGGCCGGCAAAACGGCCACAGCCGAGGAGATCCAGGCCTGGTGCAAACAGAAATTAGTAGCCTATAAGATACCCAAGTACGTGGAATTCCGCAGCGATCTGCCCAAGACCATGGTTGGCAAAGTATTGAGAAGGGTGCTGCAGGAAGAAGAGACAGCTAAAAACAAGAAATAGGATAACCGGTAATAAGCTGCCCCCGGCCAATCAGGGCCGGGGGCAGTATGGTATAATCGATTCCATCGTAAAATTAAATCGCTTGGAGGTTGTTGCATGGCAGAATACCGATGGTTAAAGAACTACGATCCCGGAGTCCCAAAGACACTGGAACCCTACCCGCAGAAGACGCTCATCGATTATGTTGATGAATCGACCAAAGAACATCCTGACTACCCCATGCTTTATTTTAAAAATCGCAAGATATCCTATGCTGAAGTGCAGAAATGGAGCGATGAATTAGCTGCGGCGCTGGTGGAGAAGGGAGTAAAGAAGGGCGACCGTGTGGCGCTGATAATGCCGAATATACCACAGGCTATTATCTGCCGCTGGGGCGCCTGGAAAGCGGGAGCTATACTGGTCCACGTGAACCCCATGTATACCGATTCTGAGATGGAACACGCGCTCAACGACTGTGGCGCTGAAACAGTGGTCGTAATGACCATGTTCTACAATCAGTTTAAGAAGCTGCAGCCTCGCACCAAGGTCAAGCTGGTAATTGCCACCAGTATCAAAGACTACCTTCCGCCGGTGCTCAATGTGCTGTTTACACTGGTTAAGGAAAAGAAGGAAGGACACTACATCGAGCTTGCAAAAGGCGATTACTGGCTGCTTGATTTGATAAAGCAAAAGGCCGGGGCCAAAAGGCCTGATTTAAAGATACTGCCGTCTGATTATGCGCTGATCCTGTTCAGCGGCGGCACGACAGGCACGCCCAAGGGCGTAATCGGCACACACCATTCCCAGGTTGTCACAGGGCTGCAGTATATGGCCTGGTTTGGCACCCTGATAGAGAGTTACAAGGATATAATTATGACTCTCCTGCCGCTGTTTCATTCATACTCAACTTTCGGAGTCATGAGTACAGCGGTTGTAGGCCACGTGGCCATGTCGTTGGTGCCGAACCCGCGCGACCGCGAAGACCTGCTTAAGACCATTCAGCACGACAGACCCACCTTTTTCCCCGCAGTACCTGCCCTGTACATAGGGCTGCTTGAACATCCGTGGGTCAAAGCCGGAAAAATAGATTTTAAGTCGATGAAATTCTGTGTCTCGGGTGCGGCGCCCCTGCTGGCTGACACCAAGAAACGCTTCGAGGCATTGACCGGCGGCCGAATTGTGGAAGGCTATGCTCTTACCGAGACTACCATGGCTTCCTGCGTCACACCATACCTGGGCAAGTGGAAGGAAGGTTCCACCGGCATGCCGCTTCCGGATGTCGTCGTCAGGATCGGAGATATCGAGACAGGTGAAGGCGATCTGCCGGCCGGCAAAGAGGGCGAGATCGTCGTCAAAGCGCCCCAGCTTATGGTCGGCTACTGGAACAAGCCCGAGGAAACTGCCGATATGCTCAGGGACGGCTGGCTGTATACGGGTGACATCGGATACTTGGACGAGGACGGTTACCTTTTCATTACCTCGCGTAAGAAAGACCTCATCAAGCCCAGCGGCTTCCAGGTATGGCCGCGCGAGGTGGAGGAGGCTATCAGCTCTCACCCGGATGTGGCCGAGGTTTGCGTGGCCGGTGTCCCGGATGCCAAGCAGGGAGAAGCTGTCAAGGCCTGGGTAGTGATGGAATCAGGCAAAAAGATCACGCCGGAAGAGATTCAAGCCTGGTGCAAGGATAAGCTCGTGGCCTACAAGATACCCAGATTCATCGAATTCCGCACTGAATTGCCCAAGACCATGGTGGGCAAGGTGCTGCGCCGTGTCCTGGTAGAGGAAGATAAGGCCAAGAAATAGCGGCTGCACCATATCAACGGCTAACTTACTAAAATAGCCGCCGCCTGCTGACTGGCAGGCGGCGGCTGTAAGGATACTGAGATGACCGACTACCTCTGGTACAAGAGCTATGACCCCGGTGTGCCGCATAGCCTTAAGCCTTACCCGCGCAAGACCATTCTCGACGTTATCGCTGAAGCTAAGAACGAGCGTCCGGATTATCCTATGCTGATTTTCCAGGACAGGAAGGTCAGCTACCGGGAAGTTGAGACCGAGAGCGACGCCCTGGCTGCGGCACTGGCCGGTATCGGCGTTAAAAAAGGAGACCGCGTTGCAGCGCTCTTCCTTAACTGCCCCCAGAATTATATTCTCTTCTTTGCCATCTGGAAGCTTGGTGCTATCGTAGTGCCGTTGAACCCCCTCTACACGGAGTTTGAGCTTGAGCGCAGTCTCAACGATGTGACTGCCGAAGTGGTGGTAGTCTTGAACCTGTGGTACGGGATGGTCAAAAAGTTCCAGTCCCGTACCGGCGT